>NZ_JBEXOV010000041.1:0-64169 GCF_040611715.1 Streptomyces sp. NPDC006544
TGCCGTCGGTCTGGCCGTCGATGGAGGTGCGCCGGATGTCGCCGTCGCCGGAGGCCCAGCGGCCCATCACGTACCAGGGACGGCGGGGGCCTCCTCGGCGACGGCGGGCGCGGCCTCGGCGGCGGGAGTCTCCGGGGCGGCGACGCCGCGGGTGGCGCGGCGACGGGCACGCGGAGCGGGAGCGGCGGCCTCCTCGGCAGCCACGGCCGGCGCGGCCTCGGCGACCGGAGCCTCCGGGGCGACCGGCGCGGCCTCGGCCACGGGCGCCTCGGGAGCGGTCACGGCGCGGGTGGCGCGGCGACGGGCACGGGGCGCCGGGGCGGCGGTCTCCTCGGCGGCGACGGGCGCGGCCGGAGCGGCCGGAGCCTCCTCGGCCACCGGCGCGGCCTCGGCCACGGGCGCCTCGGGGGCGGTCACGGCGCGGGTGGCGCGGCGACGGGTACGGGCCGGGGCGGCGGCCGGGGCGGCCTCCTCGGCGGGAACGGCTGCCACCACGGGTGCGGGGGCTGCCTCTGCGGCGGCTACGGGGCCGCCGGGGGGACCGGCCGGCCGGGAAGCGGCGCGCCGGCGCCTGCGCGGAGGCAGGTTGTCGCTGGGGCTGCCACTGTCGGCGGCGTTGTTGGCGGTGGTGTCGTTTTCGCTGTTGAGCATGCGGGGGTCTCCCGTCACGCTCCCGGGCGCCGCGGCTGACTTCCGGTCCGGCACGGCCCCGCGTAATGAGCGCGGAGCCGGCCTCCGGGGCGCGTTCGCCACACGGGAGCTCAGTTCAATGGCCGCCGGTTCCGTACGTGGTAGTCCGTACGGCCTGGCGGAAGTCTTCAGGTCTGTGCGCGGCCGGACCCAGGTGGCTCCCGAGTCCCGGGGCTGCGCGACGACGACGATCCTTACGCGGCGGGACCTTCCGGCGCCTTCGCGTCGGCGGTGGCGGCCGCCGTGGATGGGGCGGTCGCAACAGCTTCGCGGTCGGGCGCGAGCGGGTCGGTCACCGTGCCGGACTCCTCGTCGAAGAGCCCCTGCGCCAGCCTGGTCACCGCAGCGGGGACCGGCGGCGTTAGGTCGGCCACAGCTCGGAGACCGGACAGGACGTCGTCGGGTCGCACGGCAGGTGTCAGATGCCGAACAACCAGCCGCAGTATCGCACAAGCATTGTCCAGGGGCCTATCAGCCGTTGCCGGAACCGCTTGAAGGGCGACGACGGCCCCCCGCGTGTCGAAGGTCCGCATGCCGTTCTTGGTACGGCGCTGGACCTCGACCGCCTCGGCGGCGAGGAAGGCCTCGACGGCGCTCTCGGCTTCCGTGGGCTCGACGCCGTCCAGGCGCAGCTCCCACACGGAGGCGGTCAGCCGCTCGGCGAGGCCCGAGGTGCGGGCTTCGACGGCGTCGATGATGTCGAGGCCGACGGGCATCGAGTCGTCGAGCAGCTTGCGCAGGACCGCGGGGTCGCGGGGCTCCGCGAGGGCGATCTCCAGGTACTCGGCCTCGCTGCCGGTCCCGGTCGGGGCGGCGTTCGCGTACGAGACGCGGGGGTGCGGGGTGAAGCCCGCCGAGTACGCCATGGGTACCTCGGAGCGGCGCAGGGCCCGCTCGAAGGCACGCTGGAAGTCCCGGTGGCTGGTGAACCGGAGGCGGCCGCGCTTGGTGTAGCGCAGACGAATGCGCTGCACCACCGGTGCGGGAGGCGGGCCTTCGGGCTGGCGCTTGCCCAGTGGTTCTTCTCCTTGTGCGGGGCTCCGCGGCTCGCGCGTCGCCCTGAGGTCTGTGGAGCCTGCCGGCTCGCCGTGCCCTCCGGCTCACCCTTGCTTGGACAAGGAGATCTCGGGGGCGGGCGTGTCGCCTGCGGCTGTGTTACTACCCAGAGTACGCGCCTGTGACCTCCCCGGTTCCCGGGACGGGCCGCCGAACAGCGCGCGGCGCACATCGTCCCGTGCTTCGCGCACCGCGAGGCGGGAGGCACGCCAGACCTCGCCGGCGGCGCGGCCGACGGGAGCGATCACCTGCCGGCGCACCGTGCGGACCGCACGGCGGGCGGAGGCCCACGCCGCGCGGACGGCGTGCCCGACGGGTGTGGCGATCCACCGGTACGCCCAGGCGGCGGGCCGCGCGACGAGCCCGCGCCACAGCAGGAGGAGTCCGCGTCCCAGCGCCCGGCTCAGCCTTCCGGCGAGTTGCCAGGCGCCGACGAGCAGTCGTCCCAGTGGCATGAGCAGCCAGGCGTGGAGCGCCCGGCCGGCCGGCGCGGCGCCGTACCGGTACAGCGCCCGCACCGGCAGGACCAGCAGGTACCGGACCAGGCGGATGACCAGCCAAGCGAGGCCCCGCCCGAGGGGCACCAGCACGTACTGCCCGGCCGGGACCATGACGAACCGCCAGAGGCCGACCCACGGCCAGACGAAGAGCGTCATCCCCAGCGCCCAGCCGGCCCGCTTGAGGGCCACGCCGACCGGCCGGATCGCGTACGCGTACAGGGCCCGCACGAGCCAGGCGGTCCCGTGCCCGACGGGCCGCAGCGCGTACGCGTAGACCCTCCGTCCGAGCCAGGCGATCCCCCGCCCGACCGGCCGCAGCGCGTACGCGTACACCCCCCGTCCGAGCCGGGCGATCCCCCGCGCGGCCGGAACGGCGACGAACCGCCAGAGACCGGCCCAGGGCCAGTAGAAGACCGCCTTGATCAGGATCTCGATCACCAGCCCGAGCCCGCGCAGCGCCGGCAGCAGCAGCCGTTGCCACAGCGGCCCGAGGACCGTCCGGCCCAGCGTCCGCGCGGCGGCGACGAGCAGGTCCCACACCACCCGTACGGGCAGCACGAGCAGCACCGCCACGATCTTCACGGGAAGCCGGACCATCCCGGCCAGGCAGCCGTCGCCATCGCCCTGCGCGGGCCGCGACTCATCGAGTTCCATGACAGTAAGGACACACCACGTCCCCGCGCCGTTGCACCAGGCGCCCCTCGGTCGGGGATCCCCGCGCCGGGGGCCAACGGACGGGCGGCTCCGGGTGTTTGACGTACGCCCCGGTGTCCGGGGCACGCACGACGATGCCCCCCGCCGTTCGGCGGGGGGCATCGTGGGGCGGTAGTCAGCCCGGGATCACTTCACGACCGTGAGGGGCAGCAGCTTCTTGCCCGTGGGGCCGATCTGGATGTCGAGATCGAGCTGCGGGCACACGCCGCAGTCGAAGCACGGGGTCCAGCGGCAGTCCTCGACCTCGGTCTCGTCGAGGGCGTCCTGCCAGTCCTCCCAGAGCCAGTCCTTGTCGAGACCGGAGTCCAGGTGGTCCCAGGGCAGGACTTCCTCGTAGGTGCGCTCACGGGTCGTGTACCAGGCCACGTCCACGCCGTACGCGGGCAGCGTCTCCTCGGCCGCCCGCATCCAGCGGTCGTAGCTGAAGTGCTCGCGCCAGCCGTCGAAGCGGCCGCCCGACTCGTACACGGCGCGGATGACGTCGCCGACGCGGCGGTCGCCCCGCGAGAGCAGGCCCTCGACGACGCCCGGCTTGCCGTCGTGGTAGCGGAAGCCGATGGAACGGCCGTACTTCTTGTCCCCGCGGAGCTTGTCGCGGAGCTTGCCCAGACGGGCGTCCGTCTCCTCCGCCGACAGCTGCGGCGCCCACTGGAACGGGGTGTGCGGCTTCGGCACGAACCCGCCGATGGACACCGTGCAGCGGATGTCGTTCTGGCCGGAGACCTCGCGGCCCTTGGCGATGACGTTGACCGCCATGTCGCCGATCTGGAGCACGTCCTCGTCGGTCTCGGTCGGCAGGCCGACCATGAAGTACAGCTTGACCTGGCGCCAGCCGTTGCCGTACGCCGTGGCCACGGTCCGGATCAGGTCCTCTTCCGAGACCATCTTGTTGATGACCTTGCGCATGCGCTCGGAGCCGCCCTCGGGGGCGAAGGTCAGGCCGGAGCGGCGGCCGTTGCGGGTCAGCTCGTTGGCCAGGTCGACGTTGAAGGCGTCCACGCGGGTCGACGGGAGGGACAGGCCCACCTTCTCGTCGGTGTAGCGGTCGGCCAGGCCCTTGGCGATGTCGGCGATCTCGGTGTGGTCCGCGGAGGACAGCGACAGCAGGCCGACCTCTTCGAAGCCCGTCGCCTTGAGGCCGCGCTCCACCATTTCGCCGATGCCGGTGATGCTTCGCTCCCGTACGGGACGCGTGATCATGCCGGCCTGGCAGAAACGGCAGCCGCGGGTGCAGCCGCGGAAGATCTCCACGGACATGCGCTCGTGGACGGTCTCGGCGAGCGGGACCAGGGGCTGCTTGGGGTAGGGCCATTCGTCGAGGTCCATGACGGTGTGCTTGGACACCCGCCACGGCACGCCCGAGCGGTTCGGGACGACGCGGCCGATGCGGCCGTCGGGCAGGTACTCGACGTCGTAGAAGCCCGGCACGTAGACGCCGCCGGTCTTCGCGAGCCGCAGGAGGACCTCTTCGCGGCCGCCCGGCCTGCCCTCGGCCTTCCACGCGCGGATGATCTCGGTCATGTCGAGGACGGCCTGTTCGCCGTCGCCGATGACCGCGCAGTCGATGAACTCCGCGATCGGCTCGGGGTTGAAGGCCGCGTGGCCGCCCGCGAGCACGATGGGGTGGTCGAGCGTACGGTTCTTGGCCTCCAGCGGGATGCCCGCGAGGTCGAGGGCCGTCAGCATGTTGGTGTAGCCGAGCTCCGTGGAGAAGGAGAGCCCGAAGACGTCGAAGTCCCCGACCGGGCGGTGCGAGTCGACGGTGAACTGCGGCACCTTGTGCTCGCGCATCAGCTCTTCGAGGTCCGGCCACACGCTGTACGTGCGCTCCGCGAGCACGCCCTCGCGCTCGTTGAGCACCTCGTAAAGGATCATGACGCCCTGGTTGGGCAGACCGACCTCGTACGCGTCCGGGTACATGAGTGCCCAGCGCACGTCGGCGCTGTCCCAGGGCTTGACGGTCGAGTTGAGCTCACCGCCGACGTACTGGATCGGCTTCTGGACGTGCGGAAGCAGAGCCTCGAGCTGGGGGAAGACCGATTCGGTCATCACGCGACTTTCTGGAGCGGGCAGGGGGCGACTCTCAAGCGTACCCCGAGGCCCGGCAGCCTCCCGCCCGAAGATCAGCCGCGCAGTGCGGCCGCCCGGGCGGCCGTGCCCGCCCACATCTCGGGCAGCTCCCGCTCGCGACGGTCGGACAGCGCCTCCTCGCGGGCGAAGAGCACGCCCCAGGTGAAGGCGGACTCCCCCGCCCCCGCCGCCTGGACCGCGAGAGCGCGCAGGGCCGCCCGCGCGACGACGCTGTCCTGGTGGTCGCCGAGCAGGCTCTGGACCGCCTTCACCTTCTTGGCCAGCCGCCGGGCCGGCTTGCCGAGGGCCGGGGCGGCCGCGTCCGCCGCGTACCGGGCCCGCTTCGCGGCCTTGCGGGCCTCGTGCAGGGCCAGGTCGCGGGCCTGGCCCGGGTCGATGGCCAGCGCCCCTTCGATCCGGCCGGCGAGGCGTTCGCAGTCGTGGATGACCGCCGCGGGCAGCGCCGTCCGCGCGGACCGGCCGGCGGCCTTGCGCAGCGGCGGGTCGGCCAGCAGGGCGGCGAGCACCGTGCGGCGCGAGCCGGTGCGGCGGGCGGTGTTCCAGGTCTTGAGGCGGCCGCGGACCGGACCCAGCTGCAGGGTCACCGGGAGTTCGCCCAGCCGGGTCTGGATCCGCTCCAGCAGCACCTCCTGGTCGCGGTCGACCCCGAGCTCGGCGGCGAGCCAGCGCAGCTCCTCGCCGACCGGACCGGTCACGGCGGGATCCAGGAGCCGTCGGTAGGTCTTGAAGGCGCTGCGCAGCCGCCGGGTGGCGACCCGCATCTGGTGGACGGAGTCGGGCAGGCCCCGGCGTACGGCGGGGTCCTGGGCGATCAGGGTGTCGCGCTGTTCGCGCAGGTATCCCAGGACGCACGCGCCCGCCGTGCCGTCGGGGGCGGCGGCCCCGTTGCGGTCCGGCGGCTCGCCGGTGGTCTCGGCGAGCGCGCGGGCCAGTTTGGAGGGGGCGGCGGAGACCCGCAGGCCGGCCTTGCGGAACTTCTTCTCGACGGCGTCGAGCAGCGCCGGGTCGACACCGTCGGCGAGTTCCACCTCGACCTCGGTCCAGGCGGCGGTGGCGTCCGCGCGCTCGGCCCGCACCGCGTCGGTGGACAGCTCCGCGAGGAGGGTGCCGTCGGCGTCCAGGAGGTGGCTGACACGGCGCGAGGACAGCAGCCTGACCTGGGGTTCCAGGGCGCTGTCGCGGATCCGGGAGCGGAGCAGGACGGCGAGGGAACGGGGGACGGTGTCGCTGAGGGCGGCCGTGATCTCGTCGCGGACGCCGGGGGACACCGGAAGTTTCAGGTGCCACCCCGCGTCCTTGCCGCCGGTGCGCCGCCGCAGGGTGAGCCCGTCGGCGGCGAGCCGCTGGTCGTGGGTGTCGTAGTAGACGGCGTCGAGGTCCACGGTGCCCTGGTCGGTGACGGCCGCGACGGCGGCCGTGCCGGTCAGGTCCGGTACCCCGCGCCGGGCCCGCTCGGCCGTGGAGAACTCGAACTTCCGCTCGATCTCACGCTTCGTGTCCGCCATGAACCGAATTTAGTCCCGAACGGGCGGCCGCGTGAAGGCGAACGGGCAGAGCGGCCGAAAGCGTCCCCCGGGCGGCCGGTCAGGCCGACATCGGCCGCTGCACCCTGATCGACTGGAGCAGTCCGATGGCCACCCATACGGCGAACATCGACGATCCTCCGTACGACACGAACGGCAGCGGGAGTCCCGCCACCGGCATGATCCCCAGCGTCATCCCGATGTTCTCGAAGGCCTGGAAGGCGAACCAGGCGATGATCCCGGCGCACACGATCGTCCCGTACAGCTCGGTCGTCTCGCGGGCGATCACGCAGGCCCGCCACAGGATGACGCCCAGGAGGACGAGGATCAGCCCCGCTCCGACGAAACCGAGCTCCTCCCCCGCCACCGTGAACACGAAGTCGGTCTGCTGCTCCGGGACGAACTGGCCGGTGGTCTGCGAGCCGTGGAAGAGCCCGGAGCCGGTGAGTCCGCCGGAGCCGATGGCGATCCGCGCCTGGTTGGTGTTGTAGCCGACGCCCGCGGGGTCGAGCTCCGGGTTGGCGAAGGCCGCGAAGCGGTTGATCTGGTACTCGTCGAGGATCCCGAGCTGCCAGATGAGGATGGCGCCGGCCGCGCCCGAGCCGAGGAGGCCGAACACCCAGCGGTTGGAGGCGCCGGAGGCGAGCAGGACGCCGAGCACGATGACGACCATGACCATGACGGAGCCGAGGTCGGGCATCAGCATGGTGATGCCCATCGGTGCGGCCGCGAGGCAGAGCGCCTTGACGACGGTGCGGTGGTCGGGGTGGGCGAGGTCGCCCGCGTCGACCCGGGCCGCGAGCAGCATCGCCATGCCCAGGATGATCGTGATCTTCACGAACTCGGAGGGCTGGAGCGAGAAGCCGCCGCCGATCACGATCCAGGCGTGGGCGCCGTTGATGGTGGCGCCGAGCGGGGTGAGCACGGCGAGGATCAGCACCACGGAGAGGCCGTAGAGGACCGGCACGGCGCCGCGCAGGGTCCGGTGGCCGAGCCAGACGGTGCCGATCATCAGCACGAGGCCGATGCCGGTGTTCATGGCGTGGCGGAAGAGGAAGTAGTACGGGTCCCCGTTGTTCAGCGAGGTGCGGTTGCGCGTGGCCGACCACACCAGCAGGGAGCCGAGGAGGGAGAGGGCGAGTGCGGAGAGGAGTATCGGCCAGTCGAGCCGGCGCACGACGGAGTCGCGCGCGGTGAGCTTGGCCATCGCCCCGCGTTCCGGCGCGTACCGGGATACGGAGAACTTGTTCGCGGTCTGCATGGGGGGTCTCGGTCCTCAGTCCTGGCGCGCGACGGGTGGGGCGGGGGGCCCGGCGAGCGCGGGCGGTGCCGGTTCCTCGGGGGACGGCGGCACGTACGGGGTGATCTCCGGGGTCTCGATCGAGCCGTCGGGCAGGATCTTGGGCAGTTTCGCCTCCGGCTTGAGCAGCAGGGCCTTCTTCGGGTCCTGGACGCCGGACATGGTGAGTCCGTAGATGGCGTTGTAGACGTTGCGCACCGCGGGACCGGAGGCGCCGGAGCCGGTGCCGCCCTGGGAGATCGTCATCACGATCGTGTAGTCCTCGGTGTACGTGGCGAACCAGGAGGTGGTCTGCTTGCCGTAGACCTCCGCGGTGCCGGTCTTGGCGTGCATGGGGATCTGCTTCTGCGGCCAGCCGCCGAAGCGCCAGGCGGCGGTGCCGCGGGTCGCGACCCCCTCCAGCGCGGCGGCCATCTTCTGCCGGGTGACCTCGGTCATCGGCAGCCTGCCGTGGGCCTGCGGTTTGATCTCTTCGATCCTCTTGCCGTCGGCGGAGACGATGGCCTTGCCGATGGTCGGGTTCCACAGGGTGCCGCCGTTGGAGATGGCCGCGTAGATGGTCGCCATCTGGATCGGGGTGACGAGGGTGTCGCCCTGGCCGATGGAGTAGTTGACGGCGTCACCGGCGCGCATGAGGTTGCCTTCGAGGCAGTTCTCGTAGGACAGCAGCTCGACGTAGGTGCCGCCCTTCTTGCCGGTCTTGCACCACACGTCCTTGTTGGCCTGCCAGAACCGCTGCTTCCACGCGCGGTCGGGCACGCGGCCCTTCTCCTCGCCCGGCAGGTCCACGTGGGTCTCGGCGCCGAGGCCGAACTGGTGGGCGGTCTTGTAGAAGACCTCGGCCGGGCTCTTCTTCGGATGGAGTCCGCCGTCCTTGATCCACTGCTGGTGGCCGAGGGCGTAGAAGACGGTGTCGCAGGAGACCTCGAGGGCCCGGCCGAGGGTGATCGATCCGTGGCCCTGGGACTCGAAGTTCTTGAAGACCTGGCCGCCGATGGAGTACGAGCTCGGGCAGGGGTACTCGCCGTCGAACTTGTATCCGGCGTTGACCGCGGCCGCGGTCGGGATGACCTTGAAGATGGAGCCCGGGGCGGCCTGCCCCTGGATCGCCCGGTTCATCAGCGGGACGTTGGACTCCTTGGCGGTGAGCTTGGCGTAGTCCTTGCCGGAGATGCCGCCGACCCAGACGTTCGGGTCGTAGCTCGGGTTCGAGGCCATCGCCACGACCCGGCCGGTCCTGGACTCCAGGACGACGATGGCGCCCGCGTCGGCCTTGTAGGGGACGCCGGTGTTGCGGTCGATCTGCTTGCGCGCCTCCACCATGGCCGCGTTGAGCTCGAACTCGGCGACCCCTTGGACGCGGGCGTCGATGCTGGTGACGAGGTGGGCGCCGGGCACGGCCGGGTCGTTCCTGGCCTGGCCGATGACCCGGCCGAGGTTGTCCACCTCGTAGCGGGTGACGCCCGACTTCCCGCGCAGCTCCTTGTCGTACGTACGCTCGATGCCGAAGCGGCCGACCTGGTCGGAGCGCAGGAAGGGCGAGTTGGTGTCCTTCGCCTTGACGATCTCGGCGTCGGTGACCGGGGAGAGGTAGCCGAGGACCTGGCCGGTGTTGGCGCCGCCGGGGGCGGGGTAGCGCCGGACGGCAGTGGGTTCGGCGGTGATGCCGGGGAAGTCCTCGGGGCGTTCGCGGATCTGGAGGGCCTGCTGGGTGGTGGCCTTGTTGGTGACCGGGATCGGCTGGTACGGGGAGCCGTTCCAACAGGGCTGCGGGGTCTGGTTGTCGCAGAGCCGGACCTTGTCCGCGACGTCCTGCGGCTTCATGTCGAGGACCCCGGCGAGCTGGGCGAGCACCGCCTTGCCCCGGTCCTTCATCTTCATCAGCTCGGTGCGGCTGGCGGAGACGACGAGGCGGGTCTCGTTGTCGGCGAGCGGGACCCCGCGGGCGTCGAGGATCGAGCCGCGCACGGCCGGCTGGACCACCTGCTGGACGTGGTTGTTCTTCGCCTCGTCGGAGTACTCGTCGCCGTTGCGGATCTGGAGGTACCAGAGGCGCCCGCCGAGGGTGAGCAGCAGGGAGAAGACGAGGACCTGGATGATCACGAGCCGGATCTGCACCCGGGAGGTGCGGCCGGTGTCCGGAATATTGGTCACGGGGACTCCTCCCTCACAGCTTCTTGACGCTCTTCACACCCTTGATTCCCTTGACACCCTTTATCCGGCCGGCCCGGTTGGCGCGGTTGCGGGCGGTCTTCATCCGCAGGCCGCCTCGTTGGCTGCCGATCCGCAGCCCGGTGCCGCCGGCCAGCCAGCCGGAGGCGAAGTCCTTGCCGGCCGGCGGCCCGCCGTTGGCGTCGACGGCCATCGGGTCGTTCTCGGCGCGGCGGGCCAGGGCCATGATGAACGGAACGGTGAAGGGCGCGAGCAGCAGGTCGTAGAGGACCGCGGTGAACAGCAGCCCGGTCAGGCCCACGTGGCGGGCGGCGGTGTCGCCGACCAGTGCGCCGACGCCCGCGGAGAGCAGGGTGGAGGCGAAGGCGGCGCCGACGACGGTGAGCATCGGGCCCCAGGCGGAGCGGAAGCGCCCCGTGTCGGGGCGGACCACGCCGGCGACGTAGCCGATGACGCACAGCACGAGCGCGTAGCGGCCGGCGGCGTGGTCGGCGGGCGGGGCCAGGTCGGTGAGGAGGCCGGCGGCGAAGCCGATGAGGGCGCCGCTGACGCTGCCGTACACGAGTGCGAGGGCGACGACGGTGAGGAGGACCAGGTCGGGGACGGCTCCGGGCAGTTGGAGCCGTCCCAGGACGGAGACCTGGATGACGAGCGCGACCACGACGAGCGTGGCAGCGAGCAGGATCCGGTTGAAGCGCATGGTGATCGGCTCCTACTCGTCGGCCGGCTTGCCGGGCGCGCTGGCCGACGGCGTGACCGTGACGGTGACCGTCGGGATGGGCTTGGGCGCCTCGGGCTTGGGCGGCAGGACGGCGTCGCGCGGGTCCTCGCGCGGGGGCATCACCACGACGCCCACGATGTCCAGGCGCGAGAAACCCACGAACGGGCGGACCCAGACGGTCCGGGTCAGGTCGCCGCGCGAGGGGTCGACCTTGACCACCTCGCCGATCGGGACACCGGGGACGAAGGGCTTGTTGCCGCGCGAGCCGAAGGTGACGAGGCGGTCGCCGGGGTTGATCTTGGCCTTGCCGTTGAGCATCTGCACGGACAGCGCGCGGTCGCCCTGGCCGGTGGCGAAACCGAGTTCGCCGGTCTTCTCCAGACGGGTGCCGACCGTGAAGTCGGGGTCGTTGGCGAGGACCACGGTGGCGGTGTCGGGGCCGACGGTCGCGACGCGGCCGACGAGTCCGTCCCCGTTGAGGACGGTCATGTCGCGTTCGATGCCGTCTTTGCTGCCGGCGTCGATGGTCACGGTCCAGGAGAAGCCCTGGGCCGCTCCTATGGCGATGACCTCGGCGCCCTTGATGCCGTACTGTCCGGCGCCCGCCCGCTTGAGCATCTCGTCCAGTTCGCGGATCCGGCTGCGGGTCTGGTCGTCACTGCCCAGCTTGGCCTTCAGCGCCGCGTTCTCGCGCTCCAGCGTGGCGATGCGGTTGTGCCGCTCGCCGGAGTCCCGTACCGCCCCTATGGCGTTGGCGACCGGGTCGACCCCTCTGGCCACGCCCTTCTCGACCGGCCCGAAGACCGCTGCGGCGGCCTGCCGGGCACCGTCGACCGGCGAGTCCTCGCCCGTCCTGATGTCCACCGTGATCAATGCGAACGCGATGGCGATCAGAAGCACCAGGAGCAGCCGGCTTTCTCGTGTGTCCCTCACGTGCGGCGGCCGTGCCTTCCTCGTAGTTCCGTGCGGCGAAGCCGCTCCGGTGGAGCCGGGGCTCGAACCGGACCTTGCCTGTATATCAACGATCCGCCGCACGGGCCCGGTAGCACCCGTACGGCGGATCATTTGCGTTCCGCCGCCCCGCGGCGGGCCGGGTCAGCGTCGGGGCTGGGCGTCCAGGACCTGCTGGAGCGCCTCGAACTCCTCGACGCACTTGCCGGATCCGAGCGCGACGGAGTCGAGCGGATCCTCGGCGATGTGGATGGGCATGCCCGTCTCGCGGCGCAGCCGCTCGTCGAGGCCGCGCAGCAGGGCGCCGCCGCCCGTGAGGACGATGCCGCGGTCCATGATGTCGCCGGAGAGTTCGGGCGGGCACTTGTCGAGGGTGGTCTTGACGGCGTCGACGATGGCGTTGACCGGCTCCTCGATCGCCTTGCGGACCTCGGCGGCCGAGATCACGACCGTCTTCGGCAGGCCGGAGACCAGGTCCCGGCCGCGGATCTCGGTGTGCTCGTCCTTGTCGAGGTCGTAGGCCGACCCGATGGTGATCTTGATCTGTTCGGCCGTGCGCTCGCCGAGGAGGAGCGAGTACTCCTTCTTGATGTGCTGGATGATCGCGTTGTCCAGCTCGTCGCCGGCCACCCGGATGGACTGCGCCGTGACGATTCCGCCGAGGGAGATGACGGCCACCTCGGTGGTGCCGCCGCCGATGTCCACGACCATGTTGCCGGTGGCCTCGTGGACGGGCAGCCCGGCGCCGATGGCCGCGGCCATGGGCTCCTCGATGATGTGCACCTGGCGGGCGCCGGCCTGCGTGGACGCCTCGATGACGGCGCGGCGCTCCACTCCCGTGATGCCGGAGGGTACGCAGACCACGACGCGCGGACGGGCCAGGTAGCGGCGCTTGTGGATCTTGAGGATGAAGTACCGGAGCATGCGCTCGGTGATCTCGAAGTCGGCGATCACGCCGTCCTTGAGGGGCCGAACGGCGACGATGTTGCCGGGCGTGCGCCCGATCATCTTCTTCGCCTCGGTGCCTACCGCCAGGATGCCGCCGGTGTTCGTGTTGATGGCGACCACGGACGGCTCGTTCAGGACGATTCCCCGGCCCCTCACGTACACCAGCGTGTTGGCGGTCCCGAGGTCGATCGCCATGTCACGGCCGATGAACGACATGTAATTCCCCTTGTTCCCCATGAGGAGCGTCTGGCCTTCCAGTTGATAGCAGCTGCTGTCAGGTCGGCGAGGTGGGTGTGTGGGTGGAAGCCTCATCGTAGTGCCGCAAGTACGGACACCGCGCGACGGGACTCCGGCAATCCCGCCGGAACGGATACCCGCCCCATAGTGGTGACGTCGTGTCCTGTCCATGCGTTCCCCGAAGTCGCCGGTAATACCAAAGGGCGACCGAAATTACTTCGGTCGCCCCAGGTCATGAGCGCTATTCGGCTGATGTTCCGTCAGGGAGGAGTGATCAGAGCGACGGGAAGAAAAGCTTCAGCTCGCGCTCGGCGGACTCCTCGGAGTCCGAGGCGTGGATCAGGTTCTCCCGGGTGACGGTACCGAAGTCGCCCCGGATGGAACCGGGCGCCGCGGCGATCGGGTCAGTGGGTCCGGCCAGCTGGCGGACACCCTCGATCACGCGTTCCCCTTCGACGACCAGGGCCACGACCGGGCCACTGGCCATGAAGCCCATGAGCGGCTCGTAGAAGACCTTGCCCTTGTGCTCGCCGTAGTGCGCCTCCAGGGTCTCCTGGTCCAGCGTGCGCAGCTCCAGCGCGGGAATGGTCCAGCCGGCCTTCCGCTCGATGCGGCCGACGATCTCGCCGATCAGGCCCCGCCGGACGGCGTCGGGCTTGAGCAGGACGAGCGTGCGCTGGGTCATGTGGGTAACTCCTTGCGGCATACGGGTGCGGTCCGACGAGGCTACAGGGGCCCGGAGCCCCTCCGTACGGGGCCTTCCCCGGTCCGGGCGCCACTTTGCCGGCGACGCCCTGGGCCGATCGGGTAACGGCCCGGCGGACCCTACGCCTCCGCGGCGGCGGGCGTCTCGGACTGCGCGGCGGCCCAGCGGGCCTTGATGACGTCGATCCGGCGCCCGTAGTGGACCGAGCACCACCACAGGCCCGCGAACACCGCGCCCAGGACGAACATCATCGGGACCACGAAGCCGCTCAGGACCAGCCCGATCTGCAGGGCCCAGCCGATCTGCACGGCGCCCGGGCGGGACAGCATCCCGCACAGCAGCACCGACAGCAGCATCCCGAGCCCGCAGACCGTCCAGACCACCGCCTGGCTCAGGTCTCCCTTCATGGCGACCAGACCCGCGAAACCGATCACGAAGAACTCGCCGATCAGCGTCGAAGCACACAGCGTGCGCATCCCTCAGCCCCTCTTCAGCAGCAGGCGGGCCTCGCCCACCGTGATCACGGACCCGGTCACCAGGACTCCGGCCCCTCCGAACTCCGCCTCTTCCTCCGCCAGGGTGATCGCCGCCTCCAGGGCGTCGTCCAGCCTCGGCTCCACCTGCACCCGGTCCGGTCCGAACACCTCGACCGCGATGGCCGCCAGCTCGTCGGCGGTCATCGCCCGGTGGCTGGTGTTCTCCGTGACCACGACCTCCGCGAAGATCGGCTCGAAGGCCTCGAAGAGCCCGCGCACGTCCTTGCCCTCGCTCGCCGCCACGACCCCGATCAGCCGGCTGAAACCGAAGGACTCGGTCACCGCGTCCGCCGTGGCCAGCGCCCCGGCCGGGTTGTGCGCCGCGTCCAGGACCACCGTCGGGCTGCGCCGCACGACCTCCATGCGGCCGGGCGAGGTCACCGAGGCGAACGCCTTGCGCACGGTGTCCACGTCCAGCACCCGCGCGTGGTCCGCGCCGATGCCGAAGAAGGCCTCGACCGCGGCCAGCGCCACCGCCGCGTTGTGCGCCATGTGGGCGCCGTACAGCGGCAGGAAGATCCCGTCGTACTCGCCGCCCAGCCCGCGCAGCGTCAGCTGCTGGCCGCCGACCGCGACCTCACGGGTGACCACGCCGAACTCCATGCCCTCGCGGGCCACCGTCGCGTCGACCTCGACGGCCTTCTTCAGCAGCACCTGCGCCGCGTCCACCGGCTGCTGCGCCAGGATCACGGTGGCGCCCTGCTTGATGACGCCGCTCTTCTCCACCGCGATCTCGCCGGGCGTGGAGCCGAGCCGGTCCGTGTGGTCCAGGCTGATCGGGGTGACCACGGCGACGGCCCCGTCGATCACATTCGTCGCGTCCCAGGTGCCGCCCATGCCGACCTCGACCACGGCCGCGTCCACCGGCGCGTCCGCGAACGCCGCGTACGCCATGCCGGTGAGGACCTCGAAGAACGACAGCCGGAACTCCTCGGCCGCGTCGACCATCTCCACGTACGGCTTGATGTCGTGGTAGGTCTCGACGAACCGCTCGGCGGAGATCGGCGCCCCGTCCAGGCTGATCCGCTCCGTGACCGACTGCACGTGCGGGCTCGTGTAGCGGCCGGTGCGCAGCTCGAAGGCGTTCATCAGCACCTCGATCATGCGGGCGGTGCTCGTCTTGCCGTTGGTGCCGGTGATGTGGATGGAGGGGTACGCGCGCTGCGGCTCGCCCAGGACGTCCATCAGCGCGGCGATCCGCGTGACGGACGGCTCGAGTTTCGTCTCGCCCCACCGCCCGGCCAGCTCCTGCTCCACCTCCCGCAGCGCTTCGCTCACCTGGGGGTCGGCGGGCACGTCGGGCACCGGGTCGCCCTGGGGTGGACCGGCGTGCGCGCGCAGGGTGCGGCTGCCCGCAGCGATCACCGCCAGGTCGGGGTCGCGGTCGGACTCTTCCGCCACGATCTGGTCGAACTCGTCGAAGCTGTCATCGTGGCTCTCGGGCTGCTGCTCACTCACGGGACCCAGTCTACGGACGAGGGGCGCCGGGACTTTCGGCCTGGTCGCTTCGGGGCCTTCGGCGGCGGAGGCGACCTGATCGTCATGCAAGCCTTGCGGACAGGAGATAGGGGAACGAATGCCGCAGGCCAGCACCAACAAGACAGCTTCCAGCCGCGACATAGGGATAGACCTGGGAACCGCCAACACCCTCGTCTACGCGCGGGGGCACGGCATCGTCCTGAATGAGCCGTCCGTGGTCGCGGTCAAGGCCGGCACGACCACCGCCCTGGCCGTCGGGGCCGAGGCCAAGGAGACCATCGGCCGCACCCCGGGCTCCATCACCGCGATCCGCCCGCTCAAGGACGGCGTGATCTGCGACTACGAGGCCGCCGAGGAGATGATCCGGCACTTCGTCCGCAAGGCCGTCCCCGGCCGGCGGGTACGCACCCGGATGGTGATCTGCGTGCCCTCCGGGGTCACCCCGGTCGAGCGGCGGGCCATCATCCACGCCTCCACCCGGGCCGGCGCCAGGACCGTGCACCTGATCGAGGAGCCGATGGCCGCGGCGATCGGCGCCGGACTGCCGGTGTCCGAAGCGCGCGGCTCGATGGTCGTCGACATCGGCGGCGGCACCTCCGAGGTCGCCGTCATCTCACTGGGCGGCATCGTCACCGCCCAGTCCCTGCGCGTCGGCGGGGACCGGCTGGACGGCGCGATCATGGACTACGTCCGCAGGGAGCACTCCTTGCTCATCGGCGAACGCTCCGCCGAGGACGTCAAGATCGGCATCGGCTCGGCCTGGCCCGTGCCGGACCGGCCGGAGCTGGAGACCCGCAGCTTCACCGTCCGGGGCCGCGAGAAGGTCGGCGGCATGCCCAAGAGCCTCCAGCTCGGCGCGGCCGACGTCCGCGCGGCCCTCGACGAACCCGTCGAGGCGATCATCGCGGCCGTGCGCACCACCCTCGAGGAGTGCCCGCCCGAGCTGTCCGGCGACGTCATGGAGCACGGCATCGTCCTGACCGGCGGCGGCGCGCTGCTGCCCGGCCTGGACCTGCGGATGGCCTCCGCCACCGGGATCCCCGTCTTCGTCGCGGACTCACCGCTGGACTGCGTGGCCCTGGGCTCGGGCCGCTGCGTCGAGGACATGGACACGCTCAGCAGCCTGCTCGCACCGGCGAAGGCCTGACACCCGGGCCCGGCAGTGCGGGAGGGGCCGGTGCCCGCGCCCACGGACAGAACCGGAGCCCCGGCACCCGCGCCCGCGGACACCGGCGAGGACCTTCCCGAAGCCTGGACGTCGTCTAGCCCTTCGGGAAGGTCGCGACGACCTCGTACGCGTCCTGCGTGCGGGTCGCCGTCAGGCTGCCGCCCAGGCTGCGCACGCGCTCCGACATGCTCGCCGTGCCCGAACCCGCGGAGACCGGCGCCCGGGTCGCAGTGCGCTCCGGCAGGCCGTTGCTGACCGCGATCCGAAGCTGCGGCCCGTTCGCCGCTATCGAGACCTCGATGGTCTCGCCGCGGGCGTGCTTGGCCGCGTTGGTCAGGCATTCCTGCACCACCCGGTAGACCGCCGCCTGCCGCAGCGGCGACAGCCCGTGTGCCTCCGGATCCAGGTCGAGCCGTACGGGCGAACCCGCGCGCCCGCTCTCCTGCGCGAGCTCCGCCAGCCCCTCAACCCCCGGGGTCGAGGCCCGCTCCCCGCGCTGCACGATGATCTCGTTCAGCACCAGGTGCGCCCGGCGCGCGGTGTCGGCCAGCTCCTCGAAGTCCTTCGCGTACGCCGTCTCGCGCGCCCGCATCGACAGCACCTCGGAGCGGACCGTGAGCAGGGTCAGCTCCCGCCCCACGAAGTCGTGGACATCACGGGCCACCGAGGTGCGCTCCTGCTCCACGGCCCGCAGGACCGCGGCCTCCGCGCGCCGGGTGTCGAGCTCGCGCACGAGGTCGTGCCGGTAGGCGGCGATGCCGACGGCCGAGGCGAGCACCCCGATGGGGACGACGAGGCTGAGGAAGGAGCTGAGGGTCTCGATCCGCGGCTCGGGCCAGCCGGGTACCGCGAACACCATCAGCGCGAAGGCCACGTACCCCAGGGTGGCCAGGATCCCGGTGCGGCGCCCGCGGTAGCGGCCCACGGAGTAGAGCGCGAACTGGATCAGGGTGAGTTCGTGGAGCCAGCCGATGAAGAACAGCGCGGTGAGGTAGGAGACCCAGGGCGCGCGCCGGCGCACCAGCAGGCCGAGGCAGCCGACGGCGAGCACCACGGCGGCGAGCGGGCCGTTGAGGGAGTTGTCCGCGGCGGCCAGGCCCGGCAGGTCCAGGGCCATCAGGGCGAAGCAGCTGCCCGCCGTGAGCAGGTCCATCGCCCGGGGCGAGCCGGCCCAGCCCTCGGCGAACCGGCGACCGGTGGCCAGGGCCCGGTGGAACGCCGGGACGACGGGCTTCACGTGCATGCCTTCCATCATCCGTGGTCGACATCGTGGATCCGATCCGCGGACGCCGCACAAGGGGTGATATACGGCACTTCGGACCATCCGGTCACGCGGCGCTGATCCTTACGGGGTGCGGCAGCCGTCTGCCGTGACGGCGGCTCTCCGGCGGGGAACAGATACGGCGAAGGCCCCCACGTCGACCGACGGCGTGGGGGCCTTCGCCTGCGCTCTACCGCGCCACCGGAGGGCTAGGCCGGGGGCAGCGCGTCCAGCTGGGTCCGGAGCCGGGCGATGTCGCCCTCGGCCTTGGTGAGGCGGCCCTTGATCTTGTCGACGACGTTGTCGGGCGCCTTGGCGATGAACGCCTCGTTCCCGAGCTTCGCCTCGGCCTGCAGCTTCTCCTTCTCGGCGGCCGCCAGGTCCTTGGAGAGCCGCTTGCGCTCCGCCTCCACGTCGATGGTGCCCGACAGGTCGAGCGCGACGGTGGCACCGGCGACCGGCAGGGTCGCGGTGGCGCTGAACGCCTCGCCCTCGGGCTGGAGGCGCAGAACCTGGCGGATGGCACCCTCGTGCGCGGCCAGCGCGGTGGCCGACAGGTCCAGGCGGGCCGGAACCTTCTGCTTGTCGTCGAGGCCCTGCTCCTTGCGGAACCGGCGGACCTCCCTGACCAGGGCCTGGACGCCCTCGATCTCGGCCTCGGCGGCCGCGTCGCGGAAGCCGCTGTCCTTCGGCCAGTCGGCGATCACGAGGGACTCGCCGCCGGTCAGCGTGGTCCACAGCGTCTCGGTGACGAAGGGGACCACCGGGTGCAGCAGCCGCAGCATGACGTCGAGGACCTCGCCGAGGACCCGGGCGGACGCCTTGGCCGGCTCGCCACCCGCGAAGAAGGTCGTCTTCGACAGCTCGACGTACCAGTCGAAGACCTCGTCCCACGCGAAGTGGTAGAGGGCGTCCGACAGCTTCGAGAACTGGTAGTCCTCGTAGAACGCGTCGATCTCGGCGACGGTCTTGCCAAGCCGCGACAGGATCCAGCGGTCGGTCGCCGACATCTGCTCGGCGCTCGGCAGCTCGCCCTCGATCGTGGCGCCGTTCATCAGCGCGAAGCGCGTGGCGTTCCAGATCTTGTTGGCGAACTTGCTGGAGGCCTGGACCCAGTCCTCACCGATCGGGACGTCGACACCCGGGTTGGCGCCGCGCGCCAGCGTGAAGCGGACCGCGTCGGAGCCGTACTTGTCCATCCAGTCCAGCGGGTTGACCGCGTTGCCGAAGGACTTCGACATCTTCTTGCCGCGCTCGTCGCGGACCATGCCGTGCAGGGCGATGGTGCCGAACGGCGGGGTGCCGTCCATCGCGTACAGGCCGAACATCATCATCCGGGCGACCCAGAAGAAGAGGATGTCGTAGCCGGTGACCAGGACGGCGTTCGGGTAGAACTTCGCCAGGCTGTCGGTCTGCTGCGGCCAGCCGAGCGTGGAGAACGGCCACAGGCCGGAGGAGAACCAGGTGTCCAGAACGTCGGTGTCCTGGGTCCAGCCCTCGCCGGTGGGCGGCTGCTCGTCGGGACCGACGCAGACGATCTCGCCGTTCGGGCCGTACCAGACCGGAATGCGGTGGCCCCACCACAACTGACGCGAGATGCACCAGTCGTGGAGGTTGTCGACCCAGTCGAAGTACCGCTTCTCCATCTCCTGCGGGTGGATCTTGACCTTGCCGTCGCGGACCGCGTCACCGGCGGCCTTGGCGAGCGGGCCGACCTTGACCCACCACTGGAGCGAGAGACGCGGCTCGATGGTGGTCTTGCAGCGCGAGCAGTGACCCACCGAGTGGGTGTACGGGCGCTTCTCGGCGACGATGCGGCCCTCGGCGCGCAGCGCGGCGACGATGGCGGAGCGGGCCTCCAGCCGGTCCAGGCCCTGGAAGGGGCCGTGGGTGGTGATGATGGCGTGCTCGTCCATGACGGCGAGGTTGGGCAGGCCGTGGCGCTGACCGATCTCGAAGTCGTTCGGGTCGTGCGCCGGGGTCACCTTGACGGCGCCGGTGCCGAACTCGGGGTCGACGTGCTCGTCGGCGACGACCGGGATGCGGCGGCCGGTGAGCGGCAGCTCGATCTCGGTGCCGACGAGGTGCTGGTAGCGCGCGTCCCCGGGGTGGACGGCGATGGCCGTGTCGCCCAGCATCGTCTCGGCGCGGGTGGTCGCCACGACGATGGAGGCGTCACCTTCGCCGTACCGGATGGAGACGAGCTCGCCCTCGTCGTCCTGGTACTCGACCTCGATGTCGGAGATCGCGGTCAGGCAGCGCGGGCACCAGTTGATGATGCGCTCGGCCCGGTAGATCAGCTCGTCGTCGTAGAGCTTCTTGAAGATGGTCTGGACGGCCTCGGACAGGCCCTCGTCCATGGTGAAGCGCTCGCGCGACCAGTCGACGCCGTCGCCGAGGCGCCGCATCTGGCCGGAGATCTGCCCGCCGGACTCGCCCTTCCACTGCCAGACGCGCTCGACGAACGCCTCGCGGCCCAGGTCGTGGCGGGACTTGCCCTCCTTGGCGAGCTCTCGCTCGACGACGTTCTGGGTGGCGATGCCCGCGTGGTCCATGCCGGGCTGCCAGAGCGTCTCGTAACCCTGCATGCGCTTGCGGCGGGTGAGGGCGTCGATCAGCGTGTGTTCGAAGGCGTGCCCCAGGTGGAGGCTTCCGGTGACGTTCGGCGGCGGGATGACGATGGCGTACGGAGGCTTCTCGCTCTTCTCGTCCGCCTCGAAGTAGCCACGCTCTACCCAGCGCTCGTAGAGCTTCCCCTCTACGTCGGCCGGCGTGTAGGCGGTCGGCAGTTCGGAGTCGGGGCTGCTGGGTGTCTGCGTGTTCTCGGTCACGAGGCACAGTTTAGAGCGGTAACAGTCCAGTCATGAAACCGGCTTTCCAGGGACCCCGCGGCCCTGTGGGCCCACGGCTTCCGCCAGGATGTGTGAAACGAATAAACAACCTCATGGGGGGACGCGGGATGAGCTACAACCAGCCGGGGCCGTACGGAGGCCAACAGCCGCAGCAGCCGGGGCCTTACGGGCAGCAGCCGCAGCAGCCGGGACCCTACGGACAGCCCGGCCCCTACGGGCAGCAGCCCGCGGCCCCGCAGCCCGGCTACGGATACCCGCAGCAGGCCCCCCAGGGCGTCCCCCCGCAGGGCTACCCGCAGCAGCAGCCCCCGTACGGCGGCTACCCGCAGCAGCCTCCGTACGGCGGCACGCCCCCGAAGAAGTCGAAGGCCGGCGTGGTCGTCGCGGTGGTCCTGGCGGTCGCCGTGATCGGCGGCGCGGGCTGGTACTTCACGAAGGGCGGCGGCGCGAGCGCCTCCATCTCGGCCGACACCAAGGGCTACAAGCTGGTGGCCCCGGAGTCCGTCGACGACTTCAAGAAGGACCCGAAGTACGCGGCCAAGGACTTCAGCGACAAGGACAAGAAGGAAGCCGAGGGGGTGGGCATCAAGAACCCCACCCAGGTCGGCATGAACTACCAGTCCGGCGACCCGAAGAACCCGCTGACCGCCAAGGGCCTGAACTTCACCGGCCTCTACGGCGACATCGCCGACCCGGAGAAGTCGGTGGACTCGTACTTCGCCATGGCCAAGCTCAACGCCGGCAAGGAGAAGGAGTTCTCGGCGGAGCTGATCGGGAGCCCCCAGGCCATGACCCCGGCCGGCTTCAAGGGCGCGGTGATGAAGTGCCAGGAGATGAAGTTGACCTCCACGCGCACCAGCACCACGGCGAAGGAGCCGAAGGAGATGACCCTGCCGCTCTGCGTCTGGGGTGACTACAGCACCCTGAGCATGGTCAGCGCCAGCGACGTGGCTTCCCTCCTCGCAGGCAAGAAGGGCTACACCCTGGAGCAGACCGCGGACCTCACCGCGAAGGTCTACAACACCGCCCGCGTCAAGAAGTAGCGGACGGCACGCAGTCGAACGGAAGGGGCGCCCCCGGTCGGGGGCGCCCCTTCTGCGTACGCGTACCTGCCGTGCGGCTACGCCGACTTCTCGTGCGGTCCCTGGTCCTTCGGGACGATCCGCGGGACCAGCGTCGGGTTGACGTTGGAGCGGACCACGTCCGCGGTGATGACCACGCGGGCCACGTCCTTGCGGGACGGGACCTCGTACATCACCGACATCAGGACCTCTTCCATGATGGCGCGCAGGCCGCGCGCGCCCGTCTGGCGCAGGATCGCCTGGTCCGCGATGGCTTCCAGCGCCTCGCGCTCGAAGTCCAGCTCCACACCGTCGAGTTCGAACAGCCGCTGGTACTGCTTCACCAGCGCGTTGCGCGGCTCGATGAGGATCTGGAGCAGGGCCTCGCGGTCCAGGTTGTGCACCGAGGTGATGACGGGGAGACGGCCGATGAACTCGGGGATCATCCCGAACTTCACCAGGTCCTCCGGCATGACCTCCTGGAACTGGTTGCTCGCCTCGATCTCGCGCTTCGAGCGGATCGTCGCCCCGAAGCCGATGCCCTTGGCGCCGGCGCGGGACTCGATGATCCGCTCCAGGCCGGAGAAGGCGCCGCCCACGATGAACAGCACGTTCGTCGTGTCGATCTGGATGAACTCCTGGTGCGGGTGCTTGCGGCCGCCCTGCGGCGGTACGGAAGCGGTCGTGCCTTCCAGGATCTTCAGGAGGGCCTGCTGCACGCCCTCACCGCTCACGTCGCGCGTGATCGACGGGTTCTCGCTCTTGCGGGCGACCTTGTCGATCTCGTCGATGTAGATGATCCCGGTCTCGGCCTTCTTGACGTCGTAGTCGGCCGCCTGGATCAGCTTGAGCAGGATGTTCTCGACGTCCTCGCCGACGTATCCGGCCTCCGTGAGCGCCGTCGCGTCGGCGATGGCGAACGGGACGTTGAGCATGCGGGCGAGCGTCTGGGCCAGCAGCGTCTTGCCCGAGCCCGTGGGGCCCAGCAGCAGGATGTTGGACTTCGCGAGCTCGATCGCGTCGTCCTTGCCCTGTGCGCCGCCGTTCTCGCCGGCCTGGACGCGCTTGTAGTGGTTGTACACCGCGACCGAGAGCGCCTTCTTCGCCGGCTCCTGGCCGACGACGTAGCTCTCCAGGAACTCGTAGATCTCACGGGGCTTGGGGAGTTCCTCCCACCGGACCTCGGAGGTCTCCGCGAGCTCCTCTTCGATGATCTCGTTGCAGAGGTCGATGCACTCGTCGCAGATGTACACACCGGGTCCCGCGATGAGCTTCTTCACCTGCTTCTGGCTCTTTCCGCAGAACGAGCACTTGAGCAGGTCGCCGCCGTCACCGATGCGTGCCACGAGGTACTTCCCCTTCGCCTGGGAGACGCCTGGATCAGCGCCCCCGGTGCCTCATATCCGACGGTACCTTGCCGGGGGCCCCGTGCGGGGCCCCCTTGACGTGGTTCACATCCCGAATCCGGCGACGTGCCCACGCCAACTGGCGGCAAGGATCAGTGCGAGGTCTTGCGCGTGGCGACGACCTGGTCGATCAGGCCGTAGGCGAGCGCGCCCTCGGCAGTGAGGATCTTGTCGCGCTCGATGTCGTCGCGGATCTTCTCCAGCGGCGTCGTCGAGTGCTTGGCCAGCATGGTCTCCAGCTGGTCGCGCATGCGCAGGATCTCGTTCGCCGCGATCTCCAGGTCGGAGAGCTGCTCGCGACCGGTGCCACCCGAGGGCTGGTGGATCAGCACGCGGGCGTTCGGCAGGGCCATGCGCTTGCCGGGGGCGCCGGCGGCGAGCAGGACGGCGGCGGCGGAGGCCGCCTGGCCCATGCAGACCGTCGAGATGTCCGGCTTCACGAACTGCATCGTGTCGTAGATGGCCGTCAGCGCGGTGAAGGAGCCACCGGGGCTGTTGATGTAGAGGTAGATGTCGCGGTCCGGGTCCATCGACTCCAGGCACAGCAGCTGTGCCATGACGTCGTTGGCGGAGGCGTCGTCGATCTGCACGCCGAGGAAGATGATGCGCTCCTCGAAGAGCTTCGCGTACGGGTCGTACTCGCGCACGCCCTGCGAGGTGCGCTCGACGAAGCGCGGAACGACGTAGCGGTTGTCCACCGGCGCGCCGGTGTAGAGGCCGCTCGCGGGAGAGAGGTTGTTCATGTGCATCTGGGTGTTCACCATCCTGGTGGCGTTCTGCGGGCTGAGGCTTGCCTGGTGCTGGCGGGCGTACGGGCCCCCGTACGGGGACCCGCGCGCCGGGGCCGGATCAGGCCCCGGTGCCGCCGCCGCCGGGGACCAGGGACGCCGCGGAGATGATCTCGTCGATGAGGCCGTAGGACTTGGCCTCTTCCGCCGTGTACCAGCGGTCGCGGTCGCCGTCGCGGATGATCGTCTCCACGGTCTGGCCGGAGTGGCGGGCGGTGATCTCAGCCATGCGCTGCTTCGTGCGCAGCAGGTACTGGGCCTGGATCTTGATGTCAGAGGCGGTGCCGCCGATGCCGGCGGAGCCCTGGTGCATCAGGATGTCGGTGTTCGGGAGCGCGAAGCGCTTGCCCGCGGTGCCGCCGGTGAGCAGGAACTGGCCCATGGAGGCCGCCATGCCCATACCGATGGTGACGACGTCGTTCGGGATGTACTGCATGGTGTCGTAGACCGCCATGCCCGCCGTCACCGAGCCACCGGGGCTGTTGATGTACAGGTAGATGTCCTTCTCCGGCTCGGCGGCCAGGAGCAGGAGCTGCGCCGTGATCTTGTTCGCGATGTCGTCGTCGACCTGCTGGCCGAGGAAGATGATGCGCTCGCCGAGCAGCCGGTTGTAGACATGGTCGCCGAGGCCGCCACCGATGGACGGCTCACCCGCGGCGTAAGGCTTCAGATTCGTCACGTATCCACCTGCTCGTCTCCGACGGCCATGTGCCGTCTCAGCGTCTCGTTCTGGGGCTCGGACCTACCGACGGGGCGATGCCCCGCGGCGTCGGGTACTCCCGTGCCCTCGTATTCATGGACCCTAACGCGCAGGTAGGACAACGCCATCCCGCTTCCCGAACTGTTCGCTCGGAGCGCAAGGTCCGCGGCCGCTCACGGGGCGTTCGCCCCGGCTGCCGCGAAGGGCCCGCACGCGGTCGCGTACGGGCCCTTCGGCAGTGCTCCGGTACTGCTCGGCGGGGGTGACCCCGGGGTGTTACTTGGCCTCGTCGGCCGCGGTCTCGTCGGCGGCCTCGACGGCCTCGACGGTCTCGGCGTCCTCGTCCTCGTCGTCGGAGAGGTCGACGACCTCACCGTTGGTGTCGGTGACCTTGGCGGCCTCGACGACGACCGCGAGGGCCTTGCCGCGGGCGACCTCGCCGACGAGCATCGGAACCTGGCCGCCCTCGACGACGGCCTGGGCGAACTGGTCGGGGGACATGCCGGAGGAGGAGGCACGCCGCATGAGGTGCTCGGTGAGCTCCTCCTGGTTGACGTTCAGCTTCTCCTTGTTGACCAGCTCGTCGAGGACGAACTGGGTCTTGATGCCCTTGATCGCCTGCTCGGCGGTCTCGGCGTCGAACTCCTCGACCGTCTTGCCCTGGATCTCGAGGTACTTCTCGATGGACAGGCCCATCTGGCCGAGCTGGTGGTGCTCGAGGTTGTGCTTGCGGGTCTGGACCTCGTCCGCGAGGAGCTTCTCGGGGATCGGGACCTCGACGAGCTCCAGCAGCTTCTCCAGGACGCGCTCCTGGGCCTGCGTGGCCTGGTCGTACTGCTTCATGTTCTCGAGGCGCTTGCGGCTGTCCGCCTTGAGCTCTTCGAGGGTGTCGAACTCGCTGGCCATGCCGGCGAACTCGTCGTCCAGCTCCGGCAGCTCGCGGGCGGAAACCTTGGTGACCTTGACGGTGACCTCGGCGTCCTTGCCCTCGGCGGAACCGCCCTTGAGCTGGGAGGTGAAGGTGGCCTCGCCACCGGCCTCCAGGCCCTTGACGGCCTCGTCGATGCCTTCGAGAAGCTCACCCGAGCCGATGGTGTAGGAGACGTCCTGGGCGACACCGTCCTCCAGCACCTCGCCGTCGACCTTGGCCTCGAGGTCGATGGTGACGACGTCGCCGTCCTCCGCCGCGCGCTCGACGTCCTTGGTGGACGCGAAACGGCCGCGCAGCTGCTCGACCGACTTCTCGACGTCCTCGTCCGAGACCTCGATGGCGTCCACCGTGACCTCGATGCCGGAGTAGTCCGGGATCTCGATCGCGGGACGGATGTCAACCTCGGCGGTGAAGGCCAGCAGTTCGCCGTCCTTCAGCTCCGTGATGTCGACCTCGGGCTGGCCCAGCGGGTTCAGGTCGGCCTCGTTGACCGCCTCGGTGTAGAACTTCGGGAGGGCGTCGTTGACGGCCTCCTCGAGCACCGCACCGCGGCCGAAGCGCTGGTCGATGACGCGGGCGGGGATCTTGCCCTTGCGGAAGCCCTTCACCGTGACCTGCTGGTTGATCTTCTTGTAGGCCGCGTCGAGGCTTTCCTTGAGCTCCTCGAAGGGCACCTCAACAGTGAGCCGAACCCGAGTCGGGTTCAGGGTCTCCACGGCGCTCTTCACGGTTTGGTCTCCTTGTGGCTGACTGCTGGGGTCTCTGTCGTCACGCTGGGATTCAGCGGTCCGGCGGATCGGGCCCGGTACATCAGACACACGGGCACGCAGCTTGCATAGTAACCGCAAGCGGCAATCAGCCCACAACGCGATCATCGGCGCGATCACCCGCGCGATCTTCGGCGAAGGGCCCTGCTGGTCGGGGTGGCCGGATTCGAACCGACGACCTTCCGCTCCCAAAGCGGACGCGCTACCAAGCTGCGCCACACCCCGTCGGTGCGACACGTAGGGTACATGCCCGAAGACCCTCCGCCGCGCGGAGTTCCGGCGAAATCGTCACCGCGCGCACACGCGGGGCCGCAATGTGGTGTGCGATCCCCCGCTCCGACCCGCTAGGATGCTGTCCGTGCCGCGGTCCCCGGACCTGCGGTGCATGTGCTGCGGGTGTAGCTCAATGGTAGAGCACTAGTCTTCCAAACTAGCTACGCGGGTTCGATTCCCGTCACCCGCTCAGAAGTACGAAGGGCCAGGTCAGAGGATGTTTCCTCGACCTGGCCCTTCGTCGTTCCCGGGGGCTGCGATCAGGCCGCCGTGCCCCCTGCGTGCCCCTTGCCGCACCGCCGCGACAGGGAATGGATCATCCGCAACGCCAAGGGGCGGAAGTTCGTCTACGAGCGTCGGGATCGGTGAACGGCGGCGGGACCTCTAGCCGGTCGGCGACTGGGTTGGTGCGGAACAGGCCCCGGTAGATCTCGCGGGTCAGCACGACGGCTCCCCCGCCGCACTCATGCAGTTCCTCCCCCCGCGCCGCGGCTGTCGCAGCGCGGCGCGTGTGCGCTTTCCCCGTCTGGCCCAGGGCAGCTACGCGGGGTCGATTCCCGTCACCCGCTCGTCCCGGGCCGGCTCAGAGTTTGATGCCGGCGATCGTGTCCGCGAGGGAGTTCAAGAAGCGGTTGACGTCCGGGGCGATCGAGCTGGACGCGAGGAAGAAGCCGAAGAGGACCGCGACGATCGCGGGGCCGGCCTTGAGGTGACTTCCCCGGACGAGCACCACGAGGATGATCGCCAACAGAACCACTACTGACAGCGAAATGGCCACTTCTGATCACACCTTCAGTCGTCCCCTGGTCGGCCCGGGGCGCGACCAGCACACCCCCACATGGGCCATCTTCCCACCAACACGCCCCGCCTATCCGCCTGGTGGCCAAGAGACCTGGCGCATTCCCGTCAGGAGGCGGCGAGTCCGAGGAGCGAGCGGACATAGGCGTACTTAGCGGACAAGCGGTCGCGGGTCGCGGCGTCGAGGACCGCGAGGCGGGCGGGATCGGCGTTGTGGGCCAGGTCGGCCTCCTTGACCAGGAGCGCGCCCGGAGTGGCGAGGACGCGGGCGGCGTACTCCTCGACCGGTTCTCCGGGGCGTTTGCTGAGGGACAGGACCATCTCCTTGACGGACGACGGGAGTCCGGCCGATTCCAGCCAGGCCAGGGTGAGGGCGTCGTCCTCGATCGCGTCGTGGAGCCAGGCCGCCGCCTGCTGCTCGGCCGTGCCGCCGCGCAGGCGCACTCCCTCGGCGACGGCCGCGAGGTGCTCGGCGTACGGCCTGCCGGCCTTGTCGGTCTGGCCCTCGTGCGCGGCGCGCGCCAGGGCCTCGACCTCGATGAGGGTCAGGGGGTGGTGGTCGGTCATCCGAGCTCCCTTGCCGCCGTGTGCAGTGCCCGCGCGATCCGGCGCACATCCGCCTGCGTCGTACGCCAGTTGGAGAACGCGGCGCGCAGGGCGGGGGTTCCCGCGTAGTGCGTGGGGGTGACGAAGACTTCGGAGCCGGCCGCTTCGCGCAGGGCCGTGAGGCGTTCGGGGGTGGGCGCCTCGGCGAGGGTGAAGCAGACGACGTTCAGCCGGACCGGGGCGAGGACGGTGAAGGACGGGTCCTGTGCGAGGGCGGCGCCGAGGGCGCGGGCGCAGGCGATGTCGCGTTCGACGATCTCCCGGTGGCCCTCGCGGCCGTAGGCGCGCAGCGTGAACCAGGCGGCGAGCGCGCGCAGCCGGCGGGAGTTCTCGGGGGTGAGGTGGACCAGGTCGGGGTGGTCGCCGAGGGGGCCGAGGTAGGCGGCGGCGTTCTGGAACACGCGGGCCTGGAGGTCGCGGCGGCGGGTGAACTGGACGGCGCTGTCGTAGGGGACGTTGAGCCACTTGTGCAGGTCGACGCAGACCGAGTCGGAGGCGTCGAGACCGGAGGTGAGGTGGGCGTGCTCCGGGGACAGCGCGGCGAAGGCGCCGAAGGCAGCGTCGGTGTGCAGCCAGAAGTCGTGGCGTGCGCGCAGGGCCGCGATGGCCGGGAGGTCGTCGAAGTCGACGGTGTTGACGGTGCCGGCGTTGGCGACGACGACGGCGGGGCGGCCGGGCTCGTCGGCGAGGGCGCGCTCCAGCGCCGCCGGGTCCACGGCCTCCCGGCCGGGCAGGGTCGGTACGGGGACCAGGGCGCGACGGCCGAGACCGAGGACGGAGAGGGCCTTGGCGATGGAGGAGTGCGGGGCGCCGGACAGGACACGGACCCGGCCGAGCGCGGCCGCGCCGTCCGCGGCCGGGGAGACCCCGAGGCGTTCACCGAGCCATTCGCGGGCGATGGCCAGGCCGGTGGTGTTGGACAGGGTGGCGCCGCTGACGAACGTGCCGGTGTGGGCGTCGGAGAGGCCGAAGAGCTCGCGGAGCCAGCCGACGGTCTCGCGTTCGAGGTCCTGGCCGCCGCCGTCCAGGGCGGAGTTGGAGTTCTGGTCGTGGGTCGCGGTGAGCCAGTCCCCCGCGAGGGCGGCGGGGGTGGCGCCGCCGGTGACGAAGCCCAGGTAGCGGGGGCCCGCCGAGGCCGACAGCCGCGGGGCCCAGCGGTCCTCGAAGGCGGCGAGGGCGGCTTCCGTCCCGGCGCCGTGCTCGGGGAGCGGCTCGGGAGCCGGGGGCCCCTCCGGGCGGGGAGGTACGACGGGACGTGCGCCCAGGGCCGCGAGGGTCGCGGCGGCGGCGTCACGGGTGGCGTCGAGGAGTGCGGGGAGGCGGGCGAGATCGGCGGCGAGGGTGCGGTCCATGGGGGGCACGCTAGGCCCCGCCGGGCGGCGGCGGACCGGCCAATCGGGGGCGATTGGCCCGTGGAGGCCCGGGACGGTCCCCTGAGTCCGGCCGTAAGGTCGGGGGATGATCGCGAAGCGGTGGGTGCGGGGTGTGGTCGGTGCCGGTGCGCTGGCGGGGGTGTTGGCGGCGTGCGGGACCCCGCCCGCGCCGTCGGCCGCGCCGGGGCCCACGGGGCCGGCGGCGGGAAGGCCGGCGGGGAGCGCCCCGGGGGCGACGGCGGGATCCCCGGCGCGGCCCGGGTCCACGGCCGGCTCCGGATCCACGGGCGGGACCGCGGCCGGAGCGGGGGCCGGGGCCGCAGACGGAGCGGAAGCCGGCGCGGAGTGTCCCGAAGGCGGGGTGCGGCTGCTCGAAGGGGACGGGAGCGCCGCGATGGGGCTGCGGGCGGAGTCCGTTCAGCTGGTCAACTGCGGGACAGAGCCCTACGCGCTGGACGGTTATCCGGGCCTGCGGCTGCTCGACAAGGCCGGGACCCCGGTGGAGGTGACCGTCGCGCACGGGGCCGCGGGCATCACCACCGGGGTACCGAACGTGGAGGCGGCCCCGCGGCCGGTGGTGGTGGGGCCGGGGCAGACCGCGTACGTGCCGCTGCTGTGGCGCAACCTCGTCACGGACTCGACCGTGGTCGCGACGGACGCCTGGGTGCTGGAGGTCACGCCCCGCCCAGGCGCTCCCAAGCAGCGGCTGCGTCTGACCCGGCCGGTCGACCTGGGCAACACCGGGCTGCTGGGGATCGGTCCGTGGCAGGAGATGCCGCGGTGATCGTGTGGCTCAACGGGCCCTTCGGGGGCGGCAAGACCCAGACGGCGTACGCCCTGCACCGGCGGCTGCCCGGCAGCGCGGTGTGCGATCCGGAGCACGTCGGCTTCGGCCTGCACCGGATGCTGCCACCGGCCCTGCGCGGGGACTTCCAGGACTTTCCGGCATGGCGGCGGGGCGTGTTCGAGGTACTGGACCTGGCGGGCCGGGAGCACCCGGGGGTGGTGATCGTGCCCATGACCGTCACCGACACCGGCTACTTCGCCGAGACGGTGGGGCGCTTGCGCGAACGCGGGCACGACGTACGCCACTTCGCGCTGCTGGCCGAGCGCGGGACCGTACTGCGGCGGCTGCGCGAGCGGGGCTGGGGGCGCGGGCTGCGGCGGGAGAGCTTCGCGGTGGCCCGGCTGGACGGGTGCCTGGAGGCCCTGGAGGCGCCGGAGTTCGCGGAGCACGTGCGTACGGACCGGATCCCGGTGGCCGGGGTGGCCGAGCGGGTGGCCGCCCGGTCCGGGCTGGAGCTGACCGCGGACACCGACAGCGCGCTCCGGGCGTGGGCCCGGCGCGCGCTGGTCGGCGTACGGCACGTCAGGCTCGACTGAGCCGGAGCGCGCGGCGGGCCGGGAGGGTGGTGGCGGCCAGGGTGAGGGCCACGGCGGCGGCCACGAAGGAGGCGTAGACGGCGGGCGGGACGTAGGGGCCGCCGCCCGTCACGGCCTTGGTCAGGGGAATCAGCGTGGTCAGCGCGATCGCCGAGCCGAGGGTGATGCCGGCGCCGGCGACGAGGAGGGCTTCCCAGCGGAGCATCCGCAGCACCTGGCGGCGGGTGGAGCCGACGAGGCGGAGCATGCCCAGTTCGCGGCGGCGGTCGAGGACGGTCATCACCAGGGTGTTGGCGGCGGCGACGGCCGCGAAGCCGCCGAGGACGGCCGCCATGACGGTGTTGGCCCAGGCGTTGACCTCGCGGTCCAGGCTCTGGGCGGTGGTCCAGGCGGAGGCGGACCGCGCCGGGCCGAGGTCCGCGGGGAGCGGACCGCGGATCAGGAGTTCCGTGGGCCGGCCCGCGGTGGTGTGGCCGGCGAGGTCGGCGGCGGGCAGGGTGATCTCGCCGAGGCCCAGGCCGCGGGAGTAGACGGCGACGATCTCGGGGTCGGTCCGGGTGCCGTCGGGGAGGCGCAGCTCGAGGCGGTCGCCGACGGAGGCATGGTCGGCGGCGGCCAGGGTCCGGTCGACGGCGATCTTGCCGGGGGCCAGCCGGGCGAGGTCGCCCGAGACCACGCCCAGGTCCTCGACGGTGGTGATGTCGCCGGTGACCCCCTGGGCCGTGGCGTTGTGGATCAGGCGTTCCGGGCCGGAACCGACGAGGGCGAGGACGGAGGTGCGGGTGAGCGCGACCGCTCCGGCCGCGACCGCCCGGTCCGGGTCGCGCGGGTCGGTGACGACGTGGTCGGCGAGCAGCCCGGTCTCCTGCTGCCGGCTCACGGCGTGGTCCTGGCTGGTGTGGAGGAAGACCAGGGTGGAGGAGAAGGCCATGGCGAGCACGATCGGGGTGATCGCGGAGGCGAGGCGGCGGGCGTGGGCGCTGGAGTTGGCGGCGGCCAGGGAGCCGGAGGCGCCGACGGCGCGCAGCGGGAATCCGAAGAGGGCGGCGCAGGCGCGGGCGATCAGCGGCCCGAGGAGGGCGACCGCGAGCATGAAGAGCATGACGACGCCGAGGGCGGCATTGGCGGCGTCCGGGCCGTTGCTGGTGGCGGCGAGGGAGGCGCAGGCGACGCCTCCGGCCAGGGCGGCGACGCCCAGCGGGGTACGGATCCATCCGGGCCGCAGGCGTTCCACGGCGGCCGCGGCCAGAGCCTGACCGGGGCGGATGCGGGCGGGACGGCGAGCGGCGGCCCAGCCGGCAAGCAGGGCGGTGACGAGCCCGATGCCGACGGCGGCGACGAGCGGGATCCAGGAGACGGTCAGGTCGACGTCGGCCGGGATCGCGCCCTTCTCCTTGAGCTGGCCGAACCACCAGGAGGCGAGCGCGACACCGGGTACGCAGCCCAGTACGCCCGCGACCGGGGCGACGAGCAGGGCTTCGGTGGCGACGGTGCGGCGGATCTGGCGCGGGGTGGCTCCGACGGCGCGCAGCAGCGCGAACTCGCGGGAGCGCTGGCCGACGGAGAGCGCGACGGTGCCCGCGGCGGTGAAGACCGCGACGAGGGTGGCGATGCCGCCGAAGGAGCCGCCGAGACCGGCCAACAGTTCCTTGGCGCCCGCGAGCTGCCGGTCCATGGCGCGGTCGGCGCCGGTCAGGACCTTGGCGCGGCCGCCCACGGCGGCCCGGGCCTTCGCCGCGTCGGCCTCGAACAGCACGATGGCGTCGAGGGCCTCGGGGTGTCCGGAGAGGACGCGCGCCTCGGCGTCGGAGAACCACGCGCCGGGGCGGTCGGTGCGCCCGACGACCCGGAACTCCCGCTTTCCGGCAGGGGTGTCGAGCGTGACCTTGCCGGGCCCGTCGGCGCCGCCGAGGACGACTTCGCCGGGGGCGGCCGGGGCGCGGCCCGTGCGCAGCTCGGCGGGGCTGAACGCGGTGGAGCCCCAGCCGTACGCGTCGAGGGAAGCGCCGGCGGCTCCGGCCGCGGCTCCGGCTCCCGCCGCGGCCGCGTCCCGTACGGGGAACGTCACGTCGGGGACGGCCCGCCCCAGGGGGGCCAGCCGGTCCAGGAGCGCGGCGTCGACCCGGGCGTGCTCGGGGACGGGCGCGGAGACGTCGTAGGCCCCTTCGCCACTGCCCACCCGCAGGGTGACCCGCTGGTCGGCGGCGACCACGACGGGGGCCGCGGCGTACCGGGTCGGCGGGACGCTCGCCCGGATGCCGGTCTCCAGGAGGAGCCCGCAGGCGGAGACGATGGCGACGGTCATGAGCAGGGCGACGAGGGTGCCGGCGAAGGCGGCGGGGCGGAAGCGGATCGCCGCGCGGGCCAGGCCGTTGGAGCGAAGGGCCATCAGGCGGCCGCTCCCGCGAACACCGGGGCGGTGGTGAGGGTGGTCATCCGGGCGGCGATCGTGGCGGCCGAGCTGCGCGGGAGCCGGTCGGCGATCCGGCCGTCGGCGAGGAAGAGCACCTGGTCGGCGTGGGCGGCCGCGGCCGGGTCGTGGGTGACCATGACGACGGTGGCGCCGAGGGTGTCCACGGCGCTCCGGAGCAGTGCGAGCACCTCCACCGCGGTGGTGGTGTCGAGGGCGCCGGTGGGCTCGTCGGCGAAGATCACGTCGGGGCTGGTGACGAGGGCGCGGGCGATGGCGACGCGCTGCTGCTGGCCGCCGGAGAGCTCGGCGGGGCGCCGCCGGCCCTTGCCTTCCAGGCCGACGCGGGCGAGGAGTTCGGCGGCGCGGGCCTGGCCCTGGGCGGCGGCGCGGCCGCCGGCGAGGCGCAGCGGGAGCAGGACGTTCTGCTCGACGGTGAGGGAGGGCAGCAGGTTGAAGGCCTGGAAGACGAAGCCGAGGCGGCCGCGGCGCAGTGCGGTGAGCTGGTTCTCGTTCATGCCGGTGATCTCGGTCCCGCCGAGGCGGACGGAGCCCTCGTCGGGGAGGTCGAGGCCGGCGGCGCACTGGAGGAAGGTGGACTTGCCGGAGCCGGAGGGGCCCATCACGGCGGTGAAGCTGCCGCGCGGCAGGCTGAGGTCGATGCCGCGCAGGGCGTGGACGGTGGCGGAGCCGCGCCCGTACCGGCGGCGGACCCCGTGCAGCTCGACGGCGGCGGTGGGGTCGTACGACGCCCCGGCCCGTCCGTCGTTCCCGGTGGCGTACCCGGCGGCGTTCCAGGTCTGCCCGGCGTGACCGGTCCACGTCGGCTGACCTGCGTGCCCTGCCTGACCTGCCTGACCTGCGTGCCCGGCGTGTCCGGCCTGCCCCGCCCGCTGCTCGGCCTGTCGTTTGCTCCGCCGGAGCCCCATGGTGTGCCGCCTTCCGTGCTGGTCGACCACCCCGCGGTGATCGTGTCGTTGACGCTACGGAGGGCGGAGGGTCCGCGGCCATGACGGCGGCAGGCGGACCGATGGTGGGGTAAACCCCAGCACCGGCCGGGGGAACGGGGCAGCTCAGCGGGAGAACGGGGCAGCTCGTCCGGCGGAAACGCACGGCCCGCCCGCCCCGCCCCGCCCGCCGCGCCCGTCCCGCACGGGCGGCTCGCGCCAGGGAGCGGGCAGCCCTCCCGCCGGGCGCCGGACCCGGCGGCGGATCACACCCGGAGGTAGGGGATCAGAGCGAGCGGCGGATCAGCAGGAGGGCGCGGTCGTCGTTGACGTCCTTGGCGACCTTCTCGATCAGGTGCCAGGCCGCGCCGTCCCAGCCCGCGGCGACATAGCGGTCGGCCTCGCCGGTGAGCCGGTCCATGCCCTCGCTGATGTCGCATTCGGCGGTCTCGACGAGGCCGTCGGTGAAGAGCATCAGGACGTCGCCGCGCCGCAGGTTCCCGCGGGCGGGTTCGAATTCGGCCCCGTCGTAGACCCCGAGCAGCGGGCCGTCACCGGAGACCTCCTGCCAGCGGCCGGTGCCCGCGCAGAGCTGGAGGGCGGGCAGGTGCCCGGCGGAGAGCAACTCGTAGTCCCCGCTCTCCAGGTCCAGGACGAGGTGGATGGAGGTGGCGAAGCCCTCGTCCCAGTCCTGGCGCAGGAGGTAGCCGTTGGCGGCGGGCAGGAAGCCGTGCGCGGGCAGGGCGCCGAGGAGGCCGCCGAAGGCGCCGGAGAGCAGCAGGGCCCGGGAGCCGGCTTCCATGCCCTTGCCGGAGACGTCGGTGAGGACGATCTCCAGGGTGCGGCCGCCGTTGGTGCGGGCGGCGACGACGAAGTCTCCGGAGAAGGACTGGCCGCCCGCCGGGCGCAGGGCCATCTCGCGGTGCCAGCCGCGCGGCAGGGCGGGCAGCTTGCTCTGCACGCGGATGCGTTCGCGCAGGTCGAAGAGCATGGTGCCGCCGCGTCTCCAGGGCACGCCGACGCGGCTGCGGAACTGGGCAATGACCAGCCCGAAGAACCCGCAGGCGGCGACGACGAGCACGGTGCCGGGGGTGACCCGGGCCGGGCCCTGGGTGTACGGGCCGAGGACGAGGGCCTCGACGATGAGCGCGGCCGCTGAGGCCGCGTACAGGGAGAGGAGGCTGGCGGGCCGTAGCAGGAGGCCGCCGGCCACGATGGGCAGGACCAGCGCGGACGGTGAGAACCACACCGGCAGCATCAGGGTGCCGCAGGCGATGGCGGGGATGGTGAGCAGCAGTCCGCCGAAGGCGAGCCAGTCCGAGGCGTCGCCGCGGAAATAGTCGACGGCGGATTTGCGCAGGGCGGTGCGTGCCCGGTGCGACAGCATGCGCGTCCGGGCCAGGAGGGTCTCCACACGTGCTCCGGCCATTGCTTCGGGACCCTATCCATCCTGGCTGTGCGTGCGCAGGGGTACCCCCGGAACATGGGTCCTCCGGCGACCGAAAAGGGTTCGCACGGAACGGATTGCCCTGATAGGGATGGCCATATGGCACTTGAGACGCGCATATTGACGGCTGATGAGTGGGATGTCTGGTTCGACCATCTGGAACTGGCGTTCGGTGGTGTGCCCGAGATCTCCGAGGAACGCGAACTCTACAAGTCCCTGACCGAGCTCGAACGTGCGCTCGGCGTGTGGGACGGCGGGGAGTGCGTGGGCTCGGCCGGGGCCTTCTCCTTCCGCCTGTCCGTCCCCGGGGACGGCCCGCTCGTGCCGGCCGCCGGCGTCACGATGGTGGGCGTCTCCCCCACCCATCGGCGCCGGGGCGTGCTCACTTCGCTGATGCGCCGGCAATTGGACGACATCCGGGCGGGTGGTGAACCGCTCGCCGTGCTGACGGCCTCGGATCCGGCGATCTACGGGCGCTTCGGCTACGGCACCGCCGCGTACTGCGTGTCCGTCGACATCGACACGACGCGCGTGCGGCTCTCCGTGCCGCCGGGTACCGACGACGTCCGTCTGCGGCTCGTCGACCCCCTGAAGTCCCTGCCCGACTGCGAGCGCGTCTACGCGGCCCTGGTCGCGGGCCGGCCGGGGATGCCGGCCCGGCAGCCGGGCTGGGAACTGCAGGCGCTGCTGGACCCGCCGTCGGGGCGATCGGGCTCCTCGCCGCTGAAGTGCGTGGTGGCCGAGGGCCCGGACGGCGAGGTCGTCGGTTACGCCCGCTATCAGGTCAAGCCCGACTGGGAGCAGACCGGTTCGGACGGCAAGGTCCAGCTGCGCACCCTGGAAGCGCTGGATCCGGCGGCGTACGCGGCACTGTGGCGCTACCTCTTCGACATCGACCTGGCGTGGCGGGTGCGGGCGTACGGGCGGCCCGTCGACGATCCGGTGCTGCACCTGGTGAGCGACGTGCGGCGGGCCGAGGTGCGTCAGCGCGACGCGCTGCACGTGCGGCTGGTGGACCTGCCGGCGGCACTGGAGGCCCGCGGCTACGGGGCTCCGCTGGACGTGGTCCTCGAGGTCGAGGACGGGTTCTGCCCGTGGAACGCGGGCCGTTGGCGGCTGACCGCCGCCGCCGCCGGGGGCGCGGCCTCCTGTACGCGCACCGATGCGCCGGCGGATCTGGAGCTGTCGGTCGGCGAACTCGGCGCGGCGTACCTGGGCGGGGTCACCCTGACCTCGCTCGCCGCGGCCGGCCGGGTGCGGGCACTGCGCGAGGGCGCGTTGGCGCAGGCCTCCCGGGCCTTCGCCGGGGACGTGGCCCCGTGGCTGTCGCACGGGTTCTAGGCCGCGGACCCCGGAGGGACGCGCCCCCTGCGGGCCTGCGCCCGGTGGGGGCGGCAGGGGCCGGCAAGCCGGTGCAGCCGGTGCACGCGGGCGCCGTGGCCGGCTAGCGGACCTGGCACCCCGGGCACCAGAAGAGGTTGCGGGCGGCGAGACCGGCGGTGCGGATCTCGCCCCCGCAGATGTGGCAGGGCATGTTCGCCCTCCGGTAGACGTACACCTCGCCGCCGTGGTCGTCCACCCTCGGCGGGCGGCCCATCGCCTCCGGCAGGTGCTCGTCGCGGACGGTGTCGATGCGGTTGTTGCGCACGCCCTCGCGCATGAGCAGCACCAGGTCGGCCCAGACCGCGTCCCACTCCCCGCGGGTGAGGTCCTTGCCGGTCCGGTACGGGTCGATGCCGTGGCGGAAGAGGACCTCGGCGCGGTAGACGTTGCCGACGCCCGAGACGATCTTCTGGTCCATGAGCAGGGCGGCGACGGTGGTGCGGGAGCGGGAGATGCGGGCCCAGGCGCGGTCCGGGTCGTCGCCGCTGCGCAGGGGGTCCGGGCCCAGCCGGCCGCTCACGGCCGCCTTCTCCTCGTCCGTGATCCACGCGCAGGTGGTCGGGCCGCGCAGGTCGGAGAACCAGTCGTCGTTGGCGAGGCGCAGCCGGACGGTGTCCGTGGGCGGCGGGGCCGGTGCGGGGCCCGTCGCGTACTTGCCGAAGAGCCCGAGGTGGATGTGGATCCACCCGTTCTCCTCGAAGCCGAGGAAGAGGTGCTTGCCGTGGGCGTCGACGCCGTCCAGGATCCGTCCGTCGAGCAGGGCCGCGCTCTCGGCGAACCGGCCCTGGGGGCTGCTGACGGCGACCTCCCGGCCGGCGAACCGCTCGAGGTGGTCCTCGGCGAGGCGGTGGATCGTATGCCCCTCGGGCACGGCGGTACTCCTCGGAAAAGAAAAACCGGCCGCGCCGCCCCGGGAGGCGACGCGGCCGGAAGCGGGATCAGCCCTGCGGGTGGTGCGCCGGGATCGCCGGGAGCTCGCCGGTGGTCTCGTACGCCGAGAGCATCTCGATGCGGCGCGTGTGGCGCTCCTCGTCGGAGTACGGGGTCGCCAGGAACGCCTCGATGAAGGAGACGGCCTCGTCCTGGGTGTGCATCCGGCCGCCGACCGAGATGACGTTGGCGTTGTTGTGCTCGCGGCCGAGCTTCGCGGTCTCGACGCTCCAGGCGAGGATGGCGCGGACGCCCTTGACCTTGTTCGCGGCGATCTGCTCGCCGTTGCCGGAGCCGCCGATCACGATGCCCAGGCCGTCGGCGTCGGCGGCGGTCTTCTCCGCGGCACGCAGGCAGAACGGCGGGTAGTCGTCCACCGCGTCGTAGATGTGGGGCCCGCAGTCGACGGGCTCGTGGCCGTTGTTCTTGAGCCAGTCCACCAAGTGGTTCTTGAGCTCAAAGCCGGCATGGTCGGATCCGAGGTACACGCGCATGGGTCGAGTGTGGCACGAGCCGCCCCGTCGGCCCGAAGCGGGTGTCGCGTAAGTCACTTCTCAAGCTCAAGTAAACCCAAACAACCCAGATGGGACGGGGTGGGACGCATGTCCCGGACTTTGAGCCCTGGGCAACTATCCGGAACAGGGTCTTCCGTCTCGCCGGTGTGTCGGGTTTGAATGCCGGGGCTCGTAACCCGAGCGCCCCGAGAACCTAAGGAATCGTTCATGAGTCCCACGACGACCCTTCAGAAGGCAGGCGACCCCACCGGAAACCCCGGCGAAGGCCGGCCCTCCGACGGACTGAAGGCCGGTCTCAAGAACCGCCACCTGTCGATGATCGCCATCGGCGGCGTCATCGGCGCCGGCCTCTTCGTCGGCTCCGGCGGCGGTATCGCCAAGGCCGGACCGGCCATTCTGATCTCCTACGCGCTGGTCGGCGCGATGGTCGTCTTCGTCATGCGGATGCTGGGCGAGATGGCCGCCGCGAGCCCGAACTCCGGCTCCTTCTCCGCGTACGCCGACCGGGCGCTCGGCCGCTGGGCCGGCTTCTCCATCGGCTGGCTCTACTGGTTCTTCTGGGTCGTGGTCCTTGCCGTGGAGGCCACCGCCGGCGCCGTGATCCTCGAAGGCTGGGTACCGGCCGTCCCGCAGTGGGCCTGGGCCCTGATCGTGATGGCGGTACTGACGGTCACCAACCTCGGCTCGGTCGCCTCGTACGGCGAGTTCGAGTTCTGGTTCGCCGGCATCAAGGTGGTCGCCATCGGCGGCTTCGTGGTCATCGGCATGCTCGCCGTCTTCGGCGTGCTGCCGGGCTCGGACAACCCGGGCGCGGGCTTCGCGCACCTCACCGACACGGGCGGCTTCATGCCGAACGGCTGGGGCTCGGTCCTCACCGGTGTGCTGATGGTCGTCTTCTCCTTCATGGGCAGCGAGATCGTCACGCTGGCCGCCGGCGAGTCCGAGGACCCGCGGCGCGCCGTCACCAAGGCCACCAACTCGGTGATCTGGCGGATCGGCGTCTTCTACCTGGGTTCGATCTTCATCGTCCTCACCCTGCTGCCGTGGAACGACAAGTCGATCACCGAGAAGGGCTCGTACGTCGCCGCCCTGGACTCGATCGGCATCGCCCACGCCGGACAGATCATGAACGTGATCGTGCTGACGGCCGTGCTGTCCTGCCTCAACTCGGGCCTGTACACCGCTTCCCGCATGGCCTTCTCGCTGGGTGAGCGGGGCGACGCCCCGAAGGCCTTCGCCAAGGTCAGCAAGCGCGGCGTGCCGGTGGCCGCGATCCTGGGCTCGGTCGTGTTCGGCTTCGTCGCCGTCTACTTCAACTACGCCTTCAAGGACACGGTCTTCACCTTCCTGCTGAACGCGTCGGGCGCCATCGCGCTGTTCGTGTGGCTCGTGATCTGCCTGACCCAGCTGCGGATGCGCGGGATCCTCATGCGCGAGGCGCCGGAGAAGGTGACGGTGAAGATGTGGTTCTTCCCGTACCTGACCTGGGCCACCGCCGCGATGATCACCTTCGTCCTGGGCTACATGGTCTACGACAAGGACAACCGCGAGACCGTCCTGCTGTCGCTGCTGGTCGCGGCCGTGGTCCTGGTGATCGGCGTGATCCGCGACGTGCGCCGCAAGGCCGCCGCACGCCTCTCCGCGTAAGCGCCCGGGCGGCGGTGCGCCGCCGTCGGCGCGAGGGCCCCGCCCACGACGCACAGCAGCCCCGGACCGCCGCTCGCGGTCCGGGGCTGCCGGTCTTTCGTCCGGGGCGGGGTCAGCCGCGGCGGCCCACCAGCTTCCAGGCGGCCGGCAGCACGCCCATCGCCAGCGCGGCCTTGAGCGCGTCGCCGATCAGGAACGGGGTCAGACCGGCCGCGACGGCCGCGCCGAAGGACATCCCGGTGGACAGCGCGAGGTAGGGGACGCCGACGCCGTAGACGACCGCGGAGCCCAGCAGCATCGTGGCCGCCGTGCGCCAGGCGGAGCGGTCGGCGCCGCGCCGCGCGAGGGCGCCCACGACCGTGGCGGCGAGCAGCATGCCGAGCACGTAGCCGAAGGAGGCGCCGCCCGCGCCGGAGGTGCCGCCCGCGAACCACGGCACGCCCGCCATGCCGACGAGCGCGTACAGGGCCAGCGAGAGGAACCCGCGGCGGGCGCCGAAGGAGGCGCCGACCAGCAGCGCGGCGAAGGTCTGGCCGGTCACGGGGACCGGGGAACCGGGGACGGGCACGGCGATCTGCGCGGCCAGACCGGTGAGCGCGGCTCCGCCGACGACGAGCGCCACCTCGCGGACGCGGCTCGCGGGCAGCAGGTCGGCGAGGACGGCGCCGGGCCGGAAGGAGACGGAAGCAGTGCTCATCGGGGACTCCGCGGGAGGGTGGTGTCGACAGGACGATCACCGACGTTAGTCCCGGAGCCGTGGCCTCAGCAGGGTCGCCCGGGACAAAGCCGCACTCCCCCGTTTGGTGGGGAGTTGACAAACACCCCCTGCACACCCGAGTTGAAGTGATCCGCATCACGAGCCAGAACCGATAGCACGTCCGTTTTGCACGGATGGGTGCGCTCCAGAGAGACTGTAGGGTCCCTCCAACTGTCGCGGAGCCCCCACCGCCGCCAGGCCACAGAGAGTACGAGCACTCCTCATGCGCGACCTCCTGCCCGACCCGCCCGCCAGCACGGGCGAGCTCCCTGCGGAGCCCCTGAGCCACGGCCTCAAACAGCGCCACCTGACCATGCTGGGACTCGGCGGCGTGATCGGCGCCGGGCTGTTCGTCGGCTCCGGCGTCGGCATCGGCATCGCCGGTCCCGCGATCATCTGCTCGTACCTGCTCGCGGGCGTCCTCGCGATGCTGGTGATGCGGGCGCTCGGCGAGATGTCGGCGGCGATGCCCGCCTCCGGCTCGTTCTCGGTGTACGCGGAGAAGGCGCTCGGCCGCTGGGCCGGCTTCTCGGCGGGCTGGCTGTACTGGTTCCTGCTGGTCGTGGTGCTGGCGGTGGAGGCGACCGGCGCGGCGAAGATCGCGAACGGCTGGCTCCCGTCGGTGGACCAGTGGGTCTGGGTGCTCGTGTTCATGGTGGTCTTCACCGTGAGCAACCTGGCCGCCGTGCGGAACTTCGGCGAGTTCGAGTTCTGGTTCGCGGCCCTCAAGGTCGGCGCGATCGTGCTGTTCCTGGTCCTCGGCACGCTGGCCGTCTTCGGCATGCTCCCGGACACCGATCCGGTCGGGACGGCCATCCTGACCGGCCACGGCGGCTTCTTCCCCAACGGCGCGAGCGGCGTGGTGGCCGGCATGCTGGCCGTCGTCTTCGCCTTCGGCGGCCTGGAGGTCGTCACCATCGCGGCGGCCGAGTCCGACGACCCGGCCAAGTCCGTGGCCCGCGCGGTGCGCAGCGCCGTGTGGCGCATCCTCTTCTTCTACGTCGGCTCGATGCTGGTCATCGTGGCCCTGCTGCCGTGGGACTCGCTGGAGCCCGGCCAGAGTCCGTACGTGGCGGTGCTGGACTCCATCGGCGTCCCGGGGGCCGGCCAGATCATGGACATCGTGATCTTCGTGGCCCTGCTGTCGGCGCTCAACGCGAACCTGTACGGGTCCTCGCGCATGATCTTCTCGCTGGCGGAGCGGGGCGAGGCGCCCGAGGCGCTGCTGAAGGTCTCCGCCGGCGGGGTGCCCCGCAGGGCGGTCTTCGCGTCGGTGGCCTTCGGGTTCGTCTCGGTGGTGCTGAACCTGCTGTGGCCGGACACGATCTTCCTCTACATGCTCAACGCGGTGGGCGCGGTCCTGCTCTTCGTGTGGGCCCTGATCGCGGTCTCGCAGCTGAAGCTGCGGGCGAAGATCGAGCGGGACATGCCGGAGCGGCTGACGCTGCCGATGTGGCTGTTCCCGTACGCAACGTGGGCCGCGCTGGTCGCGATGGCCGCGGTGCTGGTCCTGATGCTGTTCGACGACTCGGCGCGGCCGCAGCTGCTGTGGTCCTCGGGGGCCGCGGGCGCGGTGCTGGTGGTGGCGTGGATCCGGGAGGTCCGCGACCGCCGGAGGCGCCAAGAGGCCGGGGCCGGGCGGCCCTGACGCGCAGGGCCGCGACGGGCGGCCCGGGGCTCTCGCCCCGGGCCGCCCGTCGCGTTGTGCGGGGTGCATGATCACGTCCGGTGAAACGGGCGTCCGGATGCTGGACATTGAATGTCCGATAAACGGACGGTCGGCAGACTGGGGCACTCCACCCCGTCCACCCGCACACCGGACAGGCACCTCCCCATGCGCCAGAGCACCCTGACCCCGCCCGAGCAGCAGGGCTCCGTACCGCCGCCGCCCGAAGCCGGATCGCCCCTCGGCAACGGGCTCAAGCAGCGTCACCTTTCGATGATCGCCCTCGGCGGCGTGATCGGAGCCGGACTCTTCGTGGGTTCCGGCGCGGGCATCGCGGCCGCGGGCCCCTCGATCGTCCTCGCGTACGCCGCTTCCGGCCTGCTCGTGATGTTCGTGATGCGGATGCTCGGTGAGATGTCCGCGGCCAATCCCGCCTCCGGCTCCTTCTCCGTGCACGCGGACCGGGCCATCGGCCCGTGGGCGGGCTTCACCGCCGGGTGGATGTTCTGGACCCTGCTGTGCGTGGGCGTGGCCATCGAGGCCATCGGCGCGGCGCACATCGTGACCGGCTGGCTCCCGGGCACCCCGTCATGGATGTGGGTACTGATCTTCATGGCGGTGTTCTGCGGGTCCAACCTGGCCGCCGTCTCCCACTTCGGCGAGTTCGAGTTCTGGTTCGCGGCCCTCAAGATCGGCGCGATCGCCCTCTTCCTGGGCCTGGGCGTGCTGGCCGTCACCGGCGTGCTGCCCGGCACCGACTCCCCCGGCGCCGCCAACCTGCTCCACGGCGGCGGCTTCCTGCCCAACGGCGTGGACGGACTGCTCGTCGGCCTGCTCGCCTCCGTGGTCGCGTACGGCGGCCTGGAGACGGTGACCATCGCGGCCGCCGAGTCCGACGACCCGGTCAAGGGCGTCGCCAGGGCCGTGAAGACCACGATGTGGCGGATCGCGATCGTCTACGTCGGCTCGATGCTGGTCATCGTCACGCTGCTGCCGTGGAACGATCCGGCGGTCGCCGCCGACGGCCCGTACGCGGCCACCCTGGACCACCTGGGCATCCCGCACGCCGGCCAGATCATGAACGTGGTCATCCTGGTCGCCCTGCTGTCCGCGATGAACGCGAACATCTACGGATCCTCCCGCATGGCCTACTCCCTGGTCGCCCGCGGCCAGGGCCCCAAGGCGCTCGGCAAGCTCAGCGGACGGGTGCCGCGTCGCGCGGTGCTCGCGTCCTGCGGCTTCGGCTTCGTCACCGTGCTGCTGTCGTACTGGTATCCGGAGACCCTGTTCGCCTGGCTGCTGAACATGGTCGGCGGGGTCGTCCTCGTCGTCTGGGGCTTCATCGCCGTCTCGCAGTTCGCGCTGCGGCGCCGCATCGAGCGCGAGGCGCCCGAGCAGCTGGTCGTGCGGATGTGGGGCTTCCCGTACCTGACCTGGGTGGCGCTGGCCGGGGTGGCCGGGGTGCTGGTCCTGATGGCCCTGGGCGAGGACACCCGGGTCCAGGTCGCCTTCACCGGCGGGCTGACCGTCGCGCTCGCCGCGACCGGGTACCTGAGGCAGCGCCGGGCCGCAGCCAGGGCCTGACCCCCGCCCCTCGACCCGGAGGCGCGCCCCCTGTGACGGCACGGGGCGCGCCTTCGTCGTACCCGGGCGCCCCTTGCGCATGAGCGGGAACAGATACTGCTAGCGTGCAGTTGCGCATTAATTGCAATAAGCAGTTGGCACGCTGAGGGGACCGGACGACATACATGGCCATCTACACGCTTCCTGAACTTCCCTACGACTACGCGGCGCTCGAGCCGGTGATCAACCCACAGATCATCGAGCTGCACCACGACAAGCACCACGCGGCCTACGTCGCGGGCGCCAACACCACGCTGGAGCAGCTGGAGGAGGCGCGCGACAAGGAGAACTGGGGCGTGCTGAACGGCCTGGAGAAGAACCTGGCCTTCCACCTCTCCGGTCACATCCTGCACAGCATCTACTGGCACAACATGGCCAGCCCGAAGACCGGCGAGGGCGGCGGCGAGCCCACCGCGGCCGACGGCCTGGGCGACCTGGCCGATGCGATCACCGAGTCCTTCGGCTCCTTCGCGAGGTTCCGCAAGCAGCTGACCTTCGCGTCCTCCGCGACGCAGGGCTCCGGCTGGGGCGTGCTCGCGTACGAGCCCGTCAGCGGCCGCCTGATCGTCGAGCAGATCTACGACCACCAGGGCAACGTCGGCCAGGCCTCCGTGCCGGTCCTCGTGTTCGACGCCTGGGAGCACGCCTTCTACCTGCAGTACAAGAACCAGAGGGTGGACTTCATCGAGGCGATGTGGAACGTCGTCAACTGGCAGGACGTGGCCAGGCGCTACGCCGACGCCAAGGCGAACACCCCGCTGCTGATCCCCGTCAAGGGCTGATCGGCGCCACCCGAAAGCCCGTCCGCCTCGTGATCGTCTTCTCACCCTTCACGTGCGGGCGTGTCCACCCGAAGGCCCCCGCGAGGACATGACTCGCGGGGGCCTTCCGGGCCGTCTGCTGCTCGAGCTGCGGTCGGCCCGAGCTCCGGCCGGCTAGTCGAAGACCGGGCCCTGGGTGCGGGTGCGCTTGATCTCGTAGAAGCCGGGGGTGGAGGCGACGAGCAGGGTGCCGTCCCAGAGGCGGGCGGCGGCCTCGCCGCGCGGGGCCGGGGTGACGACCGGGCCGAAGAAGGCCACGTCCTCGCCGTCGGCGCCGGGCACCGAGATCACCGGGGTGCCGACTTCCTGGCCCACGCGGTCGATGCCGTCGTTGTGGGAGGCCCGCAGCACCTCGTCGTACTCGTCGGAGTCGGCGTAGTGGATCAGCTCGGCGGGCAGGTCGACCTCGGCCAGCGCCTCGGCGATCGCCTCGCGGGTCGCGCCCTTGGCCTCGTTGTGGAAGCGGGTGCCGAGCGCGGTGTAGAGCTTGCCGGTGACCTCGTCGCCGAACTTCTGCTGGGCCGCCACGACCACGCGCACCGGTGCCCAGCCCTTGGGGCCGAGGAGCTCGCGGTAGCGCTCGGGCAGCTCGTCGAGCTTGTTCTCGTTCAGCACGGCGAGGCTCATCACGTGCCAGCGCACCTCGACGTCGCGGACCTTCTCGACCTCGAGCATCCAGCGGGACGTCATCCACGCCCAGGGGCAGAGCGGGTCGAACCAGAAGTCGACGAGGGTCTTGTCCTGCACCTGGCGCTCAGCCATGTCTCTCCTCAGATCGGAACGTTCCTCCCTGCCCAACCGTCCCGGCCGCACACGCATTCCCCCGTGGGAGGATTCGGTCAGATATCACGATCACGCACGAAGGAGTGCATGTGCCCGGAGAGAATCTGTCCCGTGACGAGGCCCGCGAGCGGGCCGAGCTGCTGTCCGTCGACGGGTACGAGGTGGTCCTCGACCTGAGGTCCGCGGTGGACGGGGCCGAACCGGCCGAGGGCCCCCGGACGTTCCGCTCGGTGACCACCGTCCGTTTCCGCGCCGCCGTCCCGGGAGCCTCCAGCTTCGCGGACCTCATCGCACCCTCGGTGAACACCGTGACCCTCAACGGGCGCGCGCTGGACCCCTCGGCCGTCTTCGACGGCGCGCGCATCGCCCTGGACGCCCTGGCCGCCGAGAACGTCCTGGTGGTCGACGCGAACTGCGCGTACAGCCGGACCGGCGAGGGCATGCACCGCTTCGTGGACCCGGAGGACGGCGAGGTCTACCTCTACACCCAGTACGAGCCGGCCGACGCCCGGCGGGTGTACGCGAACTTCGAACAGCCCGACCTGAAGGCCCCGTACCGCTTCGAGGTGACCGCGCCCGAGGGCTGGCAGGTCTGGAGCAACGGCGCCGAGGAGTCCCGCGAGGGCGCGACCCGGCGCTTCGCCGAGACCGAGCCCATCTCCACGTACATCACCTGCGTGGTCGCGGGCCCGTACCACTACGTCACGGACACCTACACGCGCGGGGACCTGACGATCCCGCTCGGCGCGATCTGCCGCAAGGGACTGGCGAAGCACTTCGACGCGGACGACGTCTTCCTCGTCACGAAGCAGGGCTTCGACCTCTTCCACGAGATCTTCGACTACCCGTACCCCTTCGGGAAGTACGACCAGGCCTTCGTGCCGGAGTACAACCTGGGCGCGATGGAGAACCCGGGGATGGTGACCTTCCGGGAGGAGTACATCTTCCGCGGGAAGGTCACGCAGGCCTCCTACGAGCGGCGCGCGAACACCATCCTGCACGAGATGGCGCACATGTGGTTCGGCGACCTGGTCACCATGAAGTGGTGGGACGACCTGTGGCTGAAGGAGTCCTTCGCGGACTTCATGGGCTCCTTCGCGCTGGTCGAGGCCACCCGCTTCGACCAGGCCTGGGTCACCTTCGCCAACAACCGCAAGGCGTGGGCCTACCGGGCCGACCAGCTGCCGTCCACCCACCCGGTCACGGCCGACATCCGTGACCTGGAGGACGCGAAGCTGAACTTCGACGGCATCACCTACGCCAAGGGCGCGGCGGTGCTCAAGCAGCTCGTGGCCTACGTGGGCCGGGAGGCGTTCCTGGAGGGCGCGCGGCGCTACTTCAAGGCCAACGCCTACGGGAACACCACGCTGGACGACCTGCTGTCGGTGCTCGCGGAGGTCTCCGGGCGGGACATGGCCGAATGGTCGCGGGCATGGCTGCAGACGGCCGGCGTGAACGCGCTGACCCCGGTGGTGACCTGCGACGCGGGCGGGCGGGTGACCGAACTGGCCGTGGTCCAGGACGGCGAGGAGCTTCGCCCGCACCGGGTCGCGGTCGGCCTGTACCGGCTGGACGCGGACGGCTCACTGGTGCGGTACGCGCGCGCCGAGGCGGACGTGGCCGGGGCGCGGACGGTCGTCGGCGAGCTGGCCGGGCAGGAGGAGCCCGCCCTCGTCCTCGTCAACGACGAGGACCTCACCTACTGCAAGATCCGCTTCGACGCGGCGTCGCTGGCCACGCTGCGCACGCACCTGGGCTCGGTGACGGACCCGCTGACCCGCGCGCTGTGCTGGTCGGCGCTGTGGAACCTGACGCGTGACGCGCTGATGCCGGCGCGGGACTTCGTCTCGCTGGTCCTGGCCCACGCGGGCCGGGAGACGGACGTCGGCGTGCTGCAGATGCTGCACGCGCAGGCCCTGTCGGCGGTCACCCACTACGCCGCTCCGGGCTGGCGGGAGCAGGGCGGCCGGGTACTGGCGGCCTGCGCACTGCAGGAACTGCGGTTCGCGGAGCCCGGGTCCGAGCACCAGCTGACCTGGGCCCGGTTCTTCGCGGCGAGCGCCGCGACCGAGGGTGACTTCCAGCTGCTGCTCGGCCTGCTGGACGGCTCGGCGCGGATCGACGGCCTGGAGGTGGACCAGGAACTGCGCTGGGACTTCCTGCTGCCGCTGGCCGCGCACGGGGCGGTGGACGAGGAGGTCCTGGCGGCCGAACTGGCGCGCGACGACACGGCGTCGGGCAAGCGGCACCAGGTCCGCTGCCTGGCGGCGCGGCCGTCGGCGGCGGTCAAGGACCAGGCCTGGGCGGCCGTGATGGAGTCGGACGCCCTGTCGAACGCGCTGGTCGAGGCCACGATCGCGGGCATGCAGCAGCCTTCGCAGCGAGGGCTGCTGGCCGGGTTCACGGAGCCGTACTTCGCGGCCATCGAGCGGCTGTGGGCGGACCGGTCGATCCAGATCGGCATGGACGTGGTGAAGGGCCTCTACCCCTCGCTGCAGGACGACTCCGCCACGCTGGACGCCACCGACGCCTGGCTGGCCGCGCACGAGTCGGCTCCGCCGGCGCTGCGCCGCCTGGTCCTGGAGTCGCGCGACGACCTGGCCCGCGCGCTGCGCGGGCAGCACTGCGACGCGACGGCCGGCGAGGCCGGGTAACGCTCCGGCCTGCGCTTCACGCGCCGGCGGGGCCGGGATTCCCGGGCCCGCCGGCGTTTTCGCGCCCGGAGCCGAACGACGGTATCGGCATTCGAACGCCCGTACTTTAGCCCTGGCTTGTCCCGATTTGTCGACGAACGTGTAACAGGGGTTAGCGAGGCCACGGCCCGAGGGAATCACCGCGTCATGAACCACAACACACCCCTCCCCCTCGCCCACCTCACGGGCACCCGTCCCCGCGTGCTCTCGCTGGCGCAGCTCCGCGAGCACGGGGTCTCCGCCTCCGACGCCGCCGAGCGGGACTGGCAGCAGGTCCTGCCCGGCGTGTTCCTGCTCCACTCGGGACCGGCGACGAGCGAGGAGCGGCTCCAGGCCGCGCTGCTCTACGCGGGGCGGCGCGGCGACGAGGTCATGATCACCGGGCTCACCGCCCTCGCGCTGTACCGGTTCTCCTGCACCCCCACCCTGCCCCGCCTCCCCCAGATCGACGTCCTCGTACCGAACACCCGCCGACTGCGCTCCACCGGGCAGGTCCGCCTCGTGCGCACGCACACTCCGCCCCGGCCGATGGAGGTGGACGGCCTCCCCGTCGTGCCCGTGGCCCGCGCCGTCGCCGATGCCGTCGCCCAGCTCTCCGACGCCGCCACGGTCCGCCGGCTGCTCAGTGAGGCCGTGCGTACGGGGCACTGCGAACCGGCCGCCGTGGTACGGGAACTGACGGTGGCCCGGCTGCTGAACCGGCCGCACGTGGTCGACGCCGTCGAATCGCTGCTCGCCGAGGGCCGGGCCATCGCCGAGGACCGGCTGTACCAGCTCGTACGGGGCTTCGAACTCCCCGAGCCCGTCTGGAACGTGGACCTGCGGCTGCCCGGCGGTCCGCACCTCGGCGGGGTGGACGCCTACTGGCCCGAGCACGCGGTCGCCGTGGAGATCGACACCCGGGTCCCGCGCCAGGTCGAGGACGAGGAGTGGTCGGAGTCGGTGCACAAGCGGGAGGCACTGGAGCGGTGCGGGGTGACCGTCCTGCACGTCACCCCGCGCAAGCTGCGCGACTGGCCCGAGCAGCAGGCGGCGGTCGTACGGACCGCCCTGACGGCGGCCGCCGACCGCGAGCCCGCCGCCTACCTCGTCGTCCTGCCCAGGTGAGCCGCCCCCGGCCCCGGGGGTCACGACCGGAGGGATCCCCGCCCGGGGCGTCCCGGCCGGAGGCATCCCGCCCCCGGGGATCCCGGCTACCGGGGGCCAGGCCGCACCGGTCCCTGCGGCGCGTGCGGCGCGGGATTCGCCGGCGAGTACTCCGGGGTGCTCCACCGCAGCCGCCCCGGGTGCACGCTCTCCATCACCGCGTCGACGCGGAAGCGGACCCGCCGCTCCCCGTCCTCCCCGAACTCCGTCTCCGCCCGCCCGCTGAGCTGGAGCAGGGCTCCGCTCTCCCAGTCGGGGAAGAGCAGCCCGGCCCTCGGATCGGTCAGCAGGTTCCCCAGCGTCAGGAACATGGCATTGCCCGGATAGTCCGGCCAGGCCAGCTCCGTCGGCGACAGGACCTCCACGAAGCCCGGCAGGCCGCCCCGATGACTCGCGTCGGCCCCCCGCGCCCCGGCGGCGGTCGCGACGAAGAAGGTGTCGGCGGCGCGGACGGCCCGCTCCTGGCCGGGGGTGAGCGCCCGCCCGCGGCGCACGACACCGGGCCCTTCGGCGGCGAGCGCCACCGGCTGCCGCTTCTGGAGGTACTTGGGACAGTTCGCGAAGACCTCCTCGGCCGAGACGGCGAACCCGCCCCCGGTCACCTCCAGGGTTCCGTTGAGCCGCATCCGGCGCCGGGTGCGCGGGTCGAGGGAGAGGGTCCCGACCCGGGTGCCGGCGCTCGCCAGCGCCTCCGCGAGCGGATCGCCCTCCGGGAGCCCGCCGCGGACCGCGATCCGGTCCGGCCCGGTGGCCCGCACGAAGCCCGGGGCGCCGGTGAGCAGCGAGGACCAGAGCAGTCCGGCGGCGTCGGCGGCGCCGACCACCAGGTGCGGCTGCTGCGCCAGGAAGGCCGCGGCGACGTCCTTGACGTACGGGGTGACCGAGCGGCCCACGTGCACGGCGTGCTCGCGGACGCCGACCCGGTCCTGCACGGCCAAGGATCCCCAGTGGTACCCGGACATTAGAAGAACCCGCAGGTCGGGGCCCCCGTGACGGGAGCCTCCAGATGTTCGTCGGCGAGCGGCGAGAAGATCTCCAGGCGGGTGCCGTCGGGGTCGTGGAAGAAGATCCCGCCGGTGTGCGCCCCCTCGCCGTGGGCGACGAGCCCCTCGTACGCGAACGCGACGCCCAGGCCGCGCAGCCGCTCCTCGTACGCCCGGACCTCCTCGGCGCTCCCGGCGGAGAGCGCCAGGTGGTGCAGTCCCGCCACGTCGGCCGCGTACCCGCCGCGCGCCTGCTCCCACAGCGTGAGGACGAGCTCGCCGTCCTGGCCCAGGAAGGCGAAGCGGCGGCCCTCCTCCTTGCCCCCGCCGAGCGGCTCGAAGCCGAGGGCGCCCTCGTAGAAGGCGAGCGAGCGGGCGAGGTCGGTGACGTTCAGCCCCACGTGTCCGGTGTGCAGCTTGCTGGTGACGGCCGTCATGACGGGTCCTTTCGGCAGGCCCCTCACCGGGGCTCCTTCGCCTTGCTGTCTAACCTTCTATCTACAAATTAACGGTTAGAACGAAAGGCGTCAACCACTCACGTAGGCTTAGGGGGTTAGTCGGCGGACGGAGCGGGAGGAACTCGAGATGACGGCACCGGCGGCGGACCCCCGCCCCCTGACCGGCGAACCGGTGGCCCTGGACCTGCTGAACACCCGCTGGGTCCAGGAGGGCGAGCCCCTCGACCTCTTCGCCGGGGCCTTCGGGCTGACCCGCGTGGAGGGGCTCGCGCTGTGGCTGGAGAGCACGGGGCTGGCCGGCCGTTTCCGCGCGGACGCCGCGACCCTGGTGCACCTGCTGACCGTCCGCGAAGCGCTGGCCCGCGCGGTCCGGGACCCGGCCGACGAGAGCGCCCGCGCCCTGATCGACGCCGTGCTGGAGCACGGGCGGATCCGCCTCACCCTGACCGGGGCGGGGATCGGCGAGCGGCCCGAGTTCGACGACCCGTCCTGGGGCCCGGCCTGGACGGCCGCCCGCGACTACCTGGAGCTGCTGGCGTCCGGGCCCGGCCGGATCCGCGCGTGCGCCTCCGAGACGTGCGTGCTGCACTTCCACGACACCTCACGCAACGGCACCCGGCGCTGGTGCTCGATGGCGGCCTGCGGAAACCGGGCGAAGGCCTCGCGGCACTACGCGCGCACGCGCGAGCGCTGAGCGGCCCGAAGTTGTCACACCCGGTCCGGGGCGCGGCCGTGTCCCGCCCCTGACGGACGGTCGGGAAGTCTACAAATCGATCTTTGGACCCGCAAATTCGTACCGTTCCACCCCGGTACGGGCCTGCTGGCGCATCCCACGCACTGGCGGGAGTCCGCCACGCCAGGTCTCGGTCAGTGACAACTCTCCCCAAAGAGCTGTCACTTAGGCGAGGCTGACCGGTCATCCGGCACCGAAATCCGGACCGTATCTTTCACTTAGCCAGGGATGCTGATGACCCTCGACTCCCCCGCTCGCCCCTCACAAGGCGGCATACCCGTGCCCCGGCGCGCCGTGCGCGTCGCGGCCGCGGCCGGCCTGGTGGTCGCCCTCGCGGCCACCGGCGCCATGCCCGTCTTCGCGGCGACCGGCACCGACAACCCCACGGCCAACCCGGCGGTCAAGTCGGCTGACCAGAAGCTCGGTTCGGCCGACGTAGAGCTGCTGCAGGAAGCCCGGACCAAGGGCGACAAGACCGTCACCGTCATGGTCGCCACCGCTCCCGGCGAGACCCAGCAGGTGGCCAAGCAGCTCGACGGCGTCCAGGGCGCCTCGGTGGGCCAGACGTACGACAAGCTCGGCTACGTACGCGCCACCCTGCCGACCGACAAGGCGGAGGCCGCACTGAAGGCGGCCGCCAAGCTGTCCTCGGTGCACGGCATCGACCTGCGGCACGAGATCCAGCTCCCGGACCCCCGTCCGGACGCGGACCGCGAGGCCGGCTCGGCCAAGAAGACCTCGGCCGAGACCTACCCCGGGCCGGACAAGAACACGCCCGCGAAGAACCCGTACAACCCGGCCTTCGAGACCGGTTCGCTGGACTTCCTGAAGGAGAACCCGCAGGCCGACGGCCGCGGCGTGACCATCGGCATCCTGGACTCGGGCGTCGACCTCGGCCACCCCGCGCTCCAGAAGACCACCACGGGCGAGCGCAAGATCGTCGACTGGGTCACCGCGACCGACCCGCTCGCCGACGCCGACGCCACCTGGCGCGCCCAGATCACCCCGGTGACCGGCGGCACGTTCACCGCGGGCGGCGGGAGCTGGAAGGCCCCTGAGGGCTCGTACCAGTGGAGCCGCTTCACCGAGTCGATCACCGCCACCGGTGACATGAAGGGCGACGTCAACCGGGACGGGGACACCACCGACCGGTTCGGCCTGCTCTACGACCCGGTCGCCGGGACCGTCCGCGTCGACACCGACCAGGACAACGACTTCACGAACAACGAGCCGATGAAGCCGTACAAGGACGGCTACCAGATCGGCTACTTCGGCACGGACAACCCGGCGACCGACGTCGCCGAGCGCATCCCGTTCGTGATCGAGATCCGCAAGGACGTCCCGATGGACCCGCTGGGCGGTGACTGGGTCGGCAAGAAGGCCGACTTCGTCAACGTCGGCATCATCGAGTCCGAGCACGGCACGCACGTCGCGGGCATCACGGCCGCCAACGGCCTGTTCGGCGGCGCGATGAACGGCGAGGCGCCCGGCGCCAAGATCGTCTCCTCGCGCGCCTGCTCCTGGTCCGGCGGCTGCACCAACATCGCGCTGACCGAGGGCATGATCGACCTCGTGGTCAACCGCGGCGTGGACATCGTCAACATGTCGATCGGCGGCCTGCCGGCGCTGAACGACGGCAACAACGCGCGCTCCGAGCTCTACAAGAACCTCATCGACACCTACGGTGTCCAGCTCGTCATCTCGGCGGGCAACGAGGGCCCCGGTGTCAACACCATCGGCGACCCCGGCCTCGCGGACAAGGTCATCTCCGTGGGCGCGGCGGTCTCCAAGGAGACCTGGGCGGCCAACTACGGCTCCGGCGTGACCACGAAGTACAACATGTTCCCCTTCTCCTCGCGCGGTCCGCGTGAGGACGGCGGCTTCACGCCGACCATCACCGCCCCCGGCGCGGCCATCAACACCACCCAGACGTGGCTGCCCGGCTCCCCGGTGAAGGAGGCCGGCTACGACCTCCCGGCCGGCTACTCGATGCTGCAGGGCACCTCGATGTCCTCGCCGCAGGCCACGGGCGCCAGCGCCCTGCTGATCTCGGCCGCGAAGCAGCAGCACATCGCCCTCACCCCGGCGAACCTGCGCATCGCGCTCACCAGCAGCGCCAAGAAGATCGACGACGTCCCGGCGCACGCCCAGGGCTCCGGTCTGATCAACATCCCCGGTGCGTGGGAGTCCATCCAGAGCGGTGCGACGGCCAACGAGTTCACCGTCAAGGCCCCGGTCGACACCGCGATCGACCAGTTCCTGAAGACCCCGGGCTTCGGCACCGGCGTCTACGACCGCGAGGGCGGTCTGAAGGTCGGCCAGAAGAAGGTCTACAACGTCGTCGTGACCCGCACCACCGGCGTCAAGTACGGCACCCCGCACAAGCTCAGCTGGCGCAACGACGACGGTACGTTCAAGCTCCTCACGGACTACGACTACGTCACCCTGCCGCTGAACAAGCCGGTCACGATCAAGGTCGAGGCGAAGGCCAAGACGGCCGGCGTCCACAGCGGCATCCTGCAGCTCGACGACCCGACCACCGAGGGCATCGACAAGCAGATCCTCTCCACGGTCGTCGTCTCCACCCCGCTGGCGAAGCCGTCGTTCGCCTACTCGGACACCTCGTCCGTGCAGCGCAACAGCCACAAGTCGTACTTCGTGACCGTCCCCGCGGGCGCCAAGACCCTCGAGGTCGCCCTCGGCGGTCTGAAGCCGGGCAGCCAGACCCGCTTCATCTCGATCCACCCGTACGGCGTGGGCGTCGAGGACAGCGCGACGACCCAGTGCTACCCGAACTACGACAACCCGGCGAACCTGTGCCGCCCCGACCTGCGCTCGTACGCGAACCCGCTGCCGGGCGTCTGGGAGATCGAGGTCGAGTCGCGCCGTACGTCGCCGCTGCTCGACAACCCGTACAAGCTGGACGTCTCCGTGCTCGGCGCGGCCTTCGACCCCGCGGTCAAGGTCCTGCCCGAGGTCAAGCAGGGCACCCCGGCGCCGGTCCAGTGGACCGTCAAGAACGAGGGCGCGGCCATCGCCGCCGGCAAGCTCCAGGGCGGCCCGCTCGGCTCCGCGAAGGTCGCCAAGCCGACCATCACCCCCGGTGAGACCCAGACGTCGGAGGTCACGATCGGCGAGGGCGTCTCCCGCCTCGACATCGCGATCGGCAACGTCTCCGACACCGCCGCCGACCTCGACCTCGAGGTCTACAAGGACGGCGTCAAGGTCGGCTCCTCCGCCGACGGCGACTCCGACGAGGCCGTGAGCCTGGTCAACCCGGCCGCCGGCACCTACACCGTGAACGTGATCGGCTACGCGATCCCGTCCGGGACCACCACGTACGACTACCGCGACGTCTACTACTCGGCCGCCCTGGGCACCGTCCAGGTCGACGAGTCCGCCGCGGTCAACCTCGCCAACGGAGCCTCGGCGTCCGTCTCCGCGAACGTGCTGGTCAACAGCGCCGCTCCGGAAGGCCGCCAGTTCTTCGGCGAGGTCAAGCTGCTCAACGCCCGCGGCACCGCCGCCGGCACCGGCAGCGTGCAGATCGAGAAGGTCCTCCCGTAACGGGAACCGGCTGATCGCGTGACGGAGGGGCGGGTACCCGGTCGGGTGCCCGCCCCTTCGCCGTGCCCGTCCCGCACCGGCCGCGACCAGGCAGGACGGGCCCCCGCCGGTCCTGCGGCACGGTGGTCCCGGCGGTGTCGCGCGGGCCCGCGGCCGGATCGCCGTCCGCTCCTCGGACAATGGATTGGACAAGGCTCGTGGGGTCGAACGCATGATGGTTTCGCGCGCGCCCGCGTCGTACATGTCCATACGTGTACTTACGTGTCCATACGTATCGAAGGAGTCACCGTGAGGGTCGGAATCGTCGGAGCCACCGGACAGGTCGGCGGAGTCATGCGCGGCATCCTCGTCGAGCGCAAGTTCCCGGTGGACGAGCTGCGGCTGTTCGCCTCCGCGCGGTCCGCGGGCTCCACCATCGAGTGGGACGGCCGGGAGATCACCATCGAGGACGCCTCCACGGCCGACTACTCCGGCCTGGACATCGTGCTCTTCTCCGCGGGCGGCGCCACGTCCAAGGCCCTCGCCGAGAAGGTCGCCTCGCAGGGCGCCGTCGTGATCGACAACTCCTCCGCCTGGCGCGGTGACCCCGAGGTCCCCCTCGTCGTCTCCGAGGTGAACCCGCACGCGGTCAAGGACCGCCCCAAGGGCATCATCGCGAACCCGAACTGCACCACCATGGCCGCGATGCCGGTGCTGCGCCCGCTGCACGACGAGGCCGGCCTGACCGCGCTGATCGCCACCACCTACCAGGCCGTCTCCGGCTCGGGCCTGGCGGGCGTCGCCGAGCTCAAGGGCCAGGCCTGCGCGGTTTCCGAGGCCGCCGACCAGCTGACCTTCGACGGCGGCGCGGTGGAGTTCCCGGAGCCCAAGGTCTACCAGCGGCCGATCGCCTACAACGTGGTCCCGCTCGCGGGCAACCTGCTCGACGACGGCTCCTTCGAGACCGACGAGGAGCGCAAGCTCCGCAGCGAGTCCCGCAAGATCCTGGAGATCCCGGAGCTCAAGGTCTCGGGCACCTGCGTGCGCGTGCCGGTGTTCTCCGGCCACTCCCTCCAGGTCAACGTCCGCTTCGAGCGTCCGCTGAGCGTCGAGCGCGCCTACGAGCTGCTGAAGGACGCCCCGGGCGTCGAGCTCTCGGAGATCCCGACCCCGCTCCAGGCCGCCGGCAAGGACGCCTCGTACGTGGGCCGCATCCGCCTCGACGAGACGGCGGAGAACGGCCTCGCGCTGTTCCTCTCGAGCGACAACCTCCGCAAGGGTGCCGCGCTGAACGCGGTCCAGATCGCCGAGCTGGTCGCGCAGGAGCTCCGCGGCTGATCCCGCGCGCACGCACGACACGCAGGGGGCGGCGCCTGACGGCGCCGCCCCCTGCGTGGCACAGCGCGATGGCCGCGTGTACCGACGGTCCGGTCCCCTCGAGGCCTCCCGCGTTCGCCCGTGGATTACTCCGACGCGGTGGCCCGGCCCGCGTGGAAGGATGGCGCTGCAACGTCACCATCGAAGGAGATGAACGCGTGCCAGGCACGAATCTGACCCGTGAAGAGGCTCAGCAGCGCGCAAAGCTGCTCACCGTCGACTCGTACGAGATCGAACTCGATCTCAGCGGAGCGCAGGAGGGCGGCACCTTCCCCTCCGTGACCACCGTGCGCTTCGAATCCGCCGAGGCCGGCGCCGAGACCTTCATCGACCTGGTCGCTCCGGCCGTGCACGAGGTCGTTCTCAACGGCAAGGCCCTGGACGTGGCCGCCGTCTTCCGGGACTCCCGGATCGCGCTCGCCCACCTCGAGGCCGGGGCCAACGAGCTCCGCGTCGTCGCGGACTGCGCCTACACCAACACCGGTGAGGGCCTGCACCGCTTCGTCGACCCGGTCGACGAGCAGGCCTACCTGTACACCCAGTTCGAAGTCCCGGACGCGCGGCGCGTGTTCGCCAGCTTCGAGCAGCCCGACCTGAAGGCGACGTTCCGGTTCACCGTGACGGCCCCCGCGGGCTGGACGGTCATCTCGAACTCCCCGACGCCGAAGGCTCCGGCCGACGACGTGTGGCGCTTCGAGCCCACCCCGCGCATCTCCACGTACATCACGGCCCTGATCGTCGGGCCGTACCACGCGGTGCACAGCTCGTACGAGGGCAAGGACGGGCAGTCCGTACCGCTCGGCATCTACTGCCGGCCCTCGCTCGCCGAGTTCCTCGACGCCGACGCGATCTTCGACGTGACCCGGCAGGGCTTCGCCTGGTTCCAGGAGAAGTTCGCGTACGACTACCCGTTCGCGAAGTACGACCAGCTCTTCGTGCCGGAGTTCAACGCCGGCGCGATGGAGAACGCGGGCGCGGTCACCATCCGCGACCAGTACGTCTTCCGCTCGAAGGTGACGGACGCGGCGTACGAGACGCGTGCCGAGACGATCCTGCACGAGCTCGCGCACATGTGGTTCGGCGACCTGGTCACCATGGAGTGGTGGAACGACCTGTGGCTGAACGAGTCGTTCGCGACGTACACCTCGATCGCCTGCCAGGCCGACGCCGAGGGCTCGAAGTGGCCGCACGCCTGGACCTCCTTCGCCAACTCCATGAAGACCTGGGCGTACCGGCAGGACCAGCTGCCGTCCACGCACCCGATCATGGCCGACATCGGTGACCTGGACGACGTCCTCGTCAACTTCGACGGCATCACGTACGCCAAGGGCGCCTCGGTGCTCAAGCAGCTCGTGGCCTACGTCGGCCAGGACGCCTTCTTCAAGGGCGTGCAGGCGTACTTCAAGGCGCACGCCTTCGGGAACACGCGCCTGTCCGACCTGCTCGGCGCCCTGGAGGAGACCTCCGGCCGCGACCTGACCGCCTGGTCGAAGGCGTGGCTGGAAACGGCCGGCATCAACATCCTGCGCCCGGAGATCGAGACGGACGCCTCCGGCGTGATCACGGCCTTCGCCGTGCGCCAGGAAGCCCCGGCGCTGCCGGCGGGCGCCAAGGGCCAGCCGGTCCTGCGTCCGCACCGCATCGCGGTCGGCCTGTACGACCTGGCCGACGGCAAGCTGGTCCGTACCGACCGGATCGAGCTCGACATCGACGGCGACCTGACGGCCGTACCGGAGCTCGTGGGCCGCGCCCGCCCGGCCGTCGTGCTGCTGAACGACGACGACCTGTCGTACGCCAAGGTCCGCCTCGACGAGGTGTCGCTCGCCAACGTCACCGCGCACCTGGGCGACTTCACCGCGTCGCTGCCGCGCGCGCTGTGCTGGGCCTCGGCCTGGGACATGACCCGCGACGGCGAGCTGGCCGCCCGCGACTACCTCGCCCTCGTCCTCTCGGGCGTCGGCAAGGAGTCGGACATCGGCGTCGTCCAGTCGCTGCACCGCCAGGTGAAGCTGGCCGTCGACCTGTACGCCGACCCGGCCTGGCGGGCCCAGGGCCTGGCCACCTGGACGGAGGCCACGCTGGAGCACCTGCGCACGGCCGCGCCGGGCAGCGACCACCAGCTGGCGTGGGCCCGCGCCTTCGCGGCGACGGCGCGCACGGAGGAGCAGCTGGCCCTCCTCTCCGCACTGCTGGACGGCTCGGAGGAGATCGAGGGCCTGGCCGTCGACACGGAGCTGCGCTGGGCGTTCCTTGAGCGCCTGGCCGCCACCGGCATCGCCGACGAGCCGGCCATCGCGGCCGAGCTGGAGCGGGACAGGACGGCGGCGGGCGAGCGCCACGCGGCGACCGCCCGCGCGGCCCGTCCCACGGCCGAGGCCAAGGCCGAGGCGTGGGCCTCGGTCGTCGAGGGCGACACGCTCCCGAACGCCGTGCAGGAAGCCGTGATCGGCGGCTTCGTCCAGAGCGACCAGAGCGAGCTCCTCGCCCCCTTCACCGCGAAGTACTTCGCGGCGGTCAAGGAGGTCTGGGACACCCGGAGCCACGAGATCGCCCAGCAGATCGCGGTGGGCCTCTACCCGTCGCTCCAGGTCTCCGCGCAGACCCTGGCGCAGACGGACGAGTGGCTCGCCTCGGCCGAGCCGAACGCGGCCCTGCGCCGCCTGGTCTCGGAGTCCCGCGCGGGCGTCGAGCGCGCGCTGAAGGCCCAGGCCGCCGACGCGGCCGCCGGTTCCTGACCCGGGCGGGCCGTACGGACGGGGGCGCCCCCGGTGCGTGACGCACCGGGGGCGCCCCTTCGGCGTGGCATGCGACGCACGTCCGGTCGGACCGTCGCCGGTCGGACCGTGGGCGGGTCGGACCGTGGCGGATCGAGCCTGTCCAGCGGCGGGCGCCGTCACGGAGGGGCGCGGCGGTGCGGGTCCCCGCAGGATCAGCCGGCGGCGGCGACCCGCAGGGCCCGCAGGACGTGGGCCACGGCCGGGGCCGCTTCGGAGCCGCGGCGCAGGGCCGCGACGACGTGCCGGGTGGGGCGGTCGTGGGACAGGACCCGCACGGCGACGCCCGGGGCGCGGCCCGCCACCATCCGCGGGACCAGCGCCACGCCCATGCCGGCCTCGACCATGGCCAGGATCGCCGTCCAGCCGGAAGCCGAGTGGGCCTGCTCCGGGACGAAGCCCGCCGCCTCGCAGGCGCCCCGGGTGATCTCCGACCAGGGGCCGCTGCCCCCGTAGATCCACGGATCGCCGGAGAGGTCCGCGAGGCGCAGTTCCGCCGCGCCGGCCAGCGGGTGGTCCGGGGGAAGCGCCACGTCGAGGGGGTCCTCCAGCAGGGTCCTGCGGCTGAAGCGGGGGTCCCGGGCGGTCGGGGCGTGCGCCGCGAGGGAGAGGGCCAGGTCGACGACCCCGGCCGCGAGCAGCTCGTAGGACTCGGCCGCCTCGGTCTCCCGTACGCGGACCTCGACGCCGGGGTGCGAGCGTCTCAGCGCGGCGACCGCCGGGACCACGAGGACCGGTACGGCGGTGGAGAAGGCCCCGATCCGGACCTCGCCCGCCTCCCCCGCGAGGTACCCGGCCAGTTCGGCGTCGGCGCGCTCCAGCTGCGCGAACACCGCCTCCGCGTGCCGCAGTACGAGGTGCGCCGCGTCGGTGAGGCGGACCCGGCGGCCCTGGGCCTCCAGCAGCGGGACCCCCAGCAGTCTGGCCAGGTTGGTCAGCTGCTGCGAGACGGCCGAGGGCGTCATGTGCAGCGCCTCGGCCGTCGCGGTCACGGTCCCCTGTTCGGCGAGGGTCCGCAGGATCCGCAGCTTCTTGATGTCCCACTCGGTCATGGGGCCGAACCTACCGCCGTGCACCCAGGCCCACGCCGCCCAGGATCAGCGCCATGCACAGCAGCTGCGCGGGGCCGGTCCGCTCGCCGATGAGGAGGAGGCCGAGGCCCGCGACGCAGACCGGCTGGAGGTAGTAGACGACTCCGGCGCGGGCGGCCCCGATGATCGAGACCGCCTTGTTCCAGGCGAAGAAGGCGATGGCGGAGGAGAGGACGCCGACGTAGAGGAGCATGCCGGCGGTGGAGGGGGTGACCTGGAAACCGCCCTGGACGCCGACGGACACGGCGTACGCGGGGGCCAGCATGAGGGCGCCGAGGACGAAGGTGGTGAGCAGGAAGGCCAGGCCGCCCAGTTCGGCGGGCTTGCGCTTGAGGAGCGCGCTGTACGTGGCGAAGGACAGGGCCGCCCCGAACATCCACAGGTCGCCGGCGGCGAACTCGAAGCGGACCGAGCCCTTGCCGACCAGGAGCAGGACGCCGAGGGCCGCGAGGGCGAGCCCGAAGGTGCGCCGGGCGCCGAGCCGTTCGCCGCCGAGGCGGGCGTACAGGGCCATGACGACCGGCGAAGCGGCCATGATCATGCCCATGTTGGAGGCCGAGGTGGTCAGTCCGGCCTGGTGCACGAGGGTGTTGTAGAGGGTGACGCCGAACAGCGTGGCGAGGGCGATGTATCCGAAGTGCGCGCGGATCAGGGCTCGTTGCCGCCAGGCCTGCCGGGCGGCGAAGGGCGCGACGGCGACGGTGGCGCTCGTCCAGCGCCAGAACACGGCCTGGACGGGCGGGATGCTGTCCGCCATGCCGCGGGTGGCGACGAAGCTGCCGGACCAGACGACCGTCGCGAGCAGGGCGAGGAGCACGCCGAGACCGGCGGCCCCCTTCGTGGCCCGGCCGCCCTCCTGCCGGGTGCCCTCCTGCCGGGCGGCGGGCCGCGTGTCCTGCGGAGCGGTACGGGCGCGGTCCATGACGGCCACTGTGTGTCTCCCCCTCGGGGTCTGGTCTGCCGGTGTCGTGGATCTACCGTCGCACCGCGTGACCCATCAGGTCCATCGAATCATTTCGATCAGTTTCTTCAGTAGAACTGAACGATCCGCCGGGTGCGGACACGGCCTCCCGCGCGGGCTCCTCCTTGGGGGGCCGGCTCCCGGACGCCAGCTGCCCCGCGACGGTGGCGCCGAAGGCGATCGTCATGCCCAGCAGTTGCACGGACGTGAGCGTCTGGCCCAGCGCTGCCCAGCCGATGACCGCGGCGGTCAGCGGGGAGAGCGGGCCCAGGAGGGTGACGGAGGTGGCGGTGAGCTGTCCGATGCCGCGGAACCAGAGCCAGTACGCGACGCCGGTGTTGACCAGCATCATGTAGCCGTAGCCGAGGAACGCCCCGCCGTCGAGCGCGGGCGGCGCCCCTTCGACCAGCACCGCGACCGGGATGATCATCAGGCCGCCGGCGGTGAGCTGCCAGCCGGTCATGGCCAGCGGGCCGACGCCCCGCGGGCGCCCCCACCGCTTGGTCATCACGGTGCCCGCCCCCATCGAGGCGGAGGACACCACACCCGCGACCACACCGACCAGGTCGATCCCCGCCTCCGCGGTCAGGACCACCATGCTCACGCCGAAGGCCGCCACGACGGCCGCCAGGACGGTCCGCAGTCGCGCCCGCTCCCCGAGCAGGAGGGCGGCCAGCCCGACGACGAACAGCGGGCCGGCGGCGCCCAGTACGGCCGCGACGCCGCCGGGCAGGCGGTAGGCGGAGAGGAACAGGAGCGGGAAGAACGCGCCGATGTTGAGTCCGCCCAGGACTGCGGACTTCCACCACCACCGTCCCGTGGGCAGGGTCCGGGCGAGCGCGGTCAGCAGCAGTCCGGCGGGCAGGGCCCGCATCACGCCGGTGAACAGGGGCCGGTCGGGCGGCAGCAGCTCGGAGGCCACGGCGTAGGTCGAGCCCCACGAGACGGGGGCGAGGGCGGTCAGGGCGACGGTCGCGGCACGGTTCATGGCGGGTGACTCCTCGGGCAGATGAGGAAGGCGGGCGGAGGATCAGACGGCGGCGGGAGCGAGAGCGGCGGCGGATCCGGGAGCCGCGGCGGCGGGGGCGGCGGCGGCGGCGGCGGCGGCGGGCACGGTGGACGCGGCCACGACCACGCCCACCGGTCGCGCGTGGACCGCATCCGCGGGCAGGTGCCGCTCCAGCCGGATCAGCGCCAGGGCGGCGCCGAGCGCGGCGACCGCGAGGACGGCCCAGGGCAGCCGGCCGTCAAGGGCGAGCAGGCCGGTGAAGAGGGAGGGGGCGAGCGCGGTGGCCAGCGAGTAGGACAGCTGGTAGGTGGCGAGGTAGCGGCCGCGGACCGCCTCGGGGGCGGCGGAGACCGACAGGGCGCCTCCGGACGGGCTGTGGACCAGTTCGCCGAGCGTGTAGACGACCACGACGGCGAGCAGGGCGACCAGGGTCGCGCTCCGCCCGGGGCGCAGGGTGCCGAGCACGATCAGGGCGACGAAGGCCGCGGCGAAGAGCAGGGACCCGAGGGCGGCCGAGCGGGTGCGGCGGGCCCCCGAGCGGCGGACCCGGCCGGCGACCAGGACGCCGATGCCCGCGCACAGGGCGGTGTTGACGGTGAACGCCGCCCCGGTGAGGGAGTCGGGGCCGTGCAGCCAGGTGGTGATGTAGAGCGGGAAGAGGACGGACAGGGCCGCATAGCCCAGCGCCGTCAGGAAGTTGGCGCCGGTCAGGGCGAGGAAGGGGCGGTCGCGGAGGACCATCCGGTAGCCGGCGGGCGGCCGCCCGGCCGGGGAGGCCCCGCCGCCGGCCACCGGACGGACCCGGGAGACGAGCAGTCCGGCGAGGGCGAAGGCCACGGCGTTCCCGTAGGCCGTGAAGGTGAACCCGTCCGGTCCCCACAGGGCCAGGACCCCGGAGACGAGCAGCGCCCCGGCGCCCATCCCGGCGTTCTGCAGGGCCCTGAGGGAGGCCTGGAGCCGGTCGCGGGCGGCGCCGCGGGCCACTTCCCCGATCAGGGACTGCTGGACGACGGGAAAGGAGCGGTCGGCCAGCGCGGTGACCAGGGCGACGGCGGCGAAGGCGGGCAGCGATCCGGCGAGCGGGTAGAGGGCGAAGCCCGCGGCCCGGACCGCGTAGAGGACCAGGTTGACGCGCCGGGCGCCGTACCGGTCCACGGCCGATCCGGCGAGCGGCATGAAGGCGAGGCCGGTCAGGCCGGTCACCGTCAGCACCATGCCGACGAGGGCGAAGGACAGGCCGGTGACGTGATGGAAGAAGACGAGCGAGAACGGGACGTACATGCCGATCCCGATCGCGCCGATCCCGGCCCCCGTCAGCAGGGAGAACTCGCCCGCCACCCTCGACGTCCCGGTTCCCGTCCCCGTTGCCGTCCCCTTGGCCTTCGCCGTCATCGTTCCCCCCGAGTAGGTCGCTTGTAAGTAGCTTACCGCTAAGCTACTTAGCGTCAAGTAGCTTTTTGCGAACGAACGAGCGGAAG
>NZ_JBEXOV010000042.1:0-63907 GCF_040611715.1 Streptomyces sp. NPDC006544
AGCTCCCCGCGCTCCACGCCCTCGCGCAGCACGGTCTCCACGACGGCGACGGCCTCGCGCCGGACGACCATCAGGGTGGACTGCCAGGTCCGGTTTCGCCGCGTACGGGCTGCTGCTGTGGGCCCCCGGCCTGCCGGCCCTCCCCTGCCTCGTTCTCGCGCTGCACGGCATGTTCTACGCGGCCACCGACGGGGTCCTCCCGGCCGCCGTCGCGGCCACCGTCCCGGCCGGGCTGCGGGCCACCGGGATCGCCCTCGTCGGCACCGGCCGGGCCCTGGCCCGGTTCGGCTGCTCCCTCGCCGTCGGCGCCGCGTGGACGGTCTGGGGCTCCGGCCCGGCCCTCGCCGCCGCCGCGGCCGGCCTGTGCTGCTGCGCCGCCGTCGCGGGCTTCGTACTCCGTCCGACGGCCCCGGAGGGCGACGCCCCCGGCCCGGCCCGCACCCCTCGCCCCCGACGCCCCCGAGGAACCCGATGACGCGCTCCCGCCGGCTGCTCGTACTCGTGCTGGCCGTGCTGCTCCTCGGGGGTCTCGCCGCCGTCCTGGTGCTGCGCGCCGCCGCCCGCGGCGAGCAGACCCGGGAGGGCGATCCCACGGTCGCCCGCGGCGAGGTCGCCCTCGGCCGTACGGACGCCCTGGCCTTCCTCAACGGCGCTCAGGGCCCGCACCGCGGAGCGCTCGTCTCGGTACCGGCCCGGACTCCCCGGGCGGAGCGCACCGCCTCCGACCTGAACTGCCTGCGCTTCCACGCGGCCGCGGGGACCGGCGTCTGCCTCAGCTCCACTCCGGGGGCCCTGTCCCAGGAGAACCGGGCCCTGATCGTCGACTCCGGCCTGCGCACCCTGCGCGGCTTCCCCCTCGCGGGCACCCCCTCCCGGGCCCGGGTCTCCCCCAGCGGGCATTTCGCCGCCTGGACCGTCTTCGTCTCCGGGGAGTCCTACGGCTCCGCGTTCTTCTCCACCCGTACCTCGATCGTGGACACACGGACCTGGGCGCTCGAACCAGACCTGGAGAAGTTCTCCGTCCTGCTCGACGGGAAGCCGTACGGCGCGGGCGACGTGAACGTCTGGGGCGTGACCTTCTCCAAGGACGACGACACCTTCTACGCGACCCTGTCGACGGGGGGCCAGACCTACCTGGTGAAGGGCTCGCTCGCGGGCCGCAGCCTCGTCACCCTCGCCCAGAACGTCGAGTGCCCGTCGCTGTCGCCCGACGAGACCCGGGTGGCGTACAAGAAGCGCGTGCTGCGCGGTGCTTCCCTGTGGCGCGAGCACGTACTGGACCTGCGCACGCTGCGGGAGCAGCCGCTCGCGGAGAAGCGCAGCGTGGACGACCAGGCCGTCTGGCTCGACGACCGCACCGTCGCCTACTCCCTGCCCACCGAGGGGTCCGTGGACACCACGGACCTCTGGACGGTCCCGGCGGACGGCACCGGAGCCCCCCGCATCCTGGCACCGGCGGCCTCCTCGCCGGCCCGTCTCGGCTGACGGACGGCTGACGGACGGCTGAACGACGGCTGAAGGACCCGGCGAACGGCGGCCGGACACCGGACGGATGCCGGCCGTCGGCCTCAGGGCGTGCCCGCGGGCACGCGGAATCGTTGGGGCGGGCATGGGCACTACACATGCGACCGGCTCGCCCTCCGTGGCGCGGCACAGGGCACCCGAGCGCGGCCCCGCCGTGCCGGTGCGGGGGATCCCCCGACAGCAATCGGGCGGTACCACCCCCGCCGCCGGCGGGGGCGACGGGCCCGTCCTCTTCGACCAGCTCGTGCGGGAATGGGAGGCGCGCGGAGCCACGGTTCCCGGCCGGCCCGACCCCCTGTGGGACCGGCTGATCACCTACGAGCACTTCGAGCGGGAGACGGACGCCACGCTGCGCAGCCTGCGCCTCGACCGCGCCGACCCGCAGCCGGACCCCGTCGTGCCGGGCCCGCGCTGGCGTCGGGCCTGAGGGGCGCGTCCGTTTCCCCGTTTCCCCGGTCCCTCGACACCTCGGTCCTGCGGTCCTGCGGTCCCTCAGTCCCTCACCGGCACCGCCGCGGCGAGCCGCCCGGCCGCCGGAAAGTGCAGACGGTCCAGCCGGGCCCCGTACGGCCACTCCCGCGCCCGGTGGAAACAGAGGTCGCTCGGGACGGGCGCCTCCCGGAGGTCGGCCACGTGCGTGCCGTCGGGCAGCCCGGCGGCCGTGGCCGCGCGCAGCGGATCGGCCGATCCCGCCCATTCGGCGACGGGCGCCGGCCGCGGCCACGGTTCCCCGGTGTTCGGGAACAGCCAGTCTCCGCCGCCGGGGACGCTCGGTGCGCCGCCCGCTGCGGAACCGGCCCCGGCGGCCTTGCGGGCCCGCCCGGCGTACGCCAGGAGCAGGGCGGGCAGCGATTCCGCGACCAGCTTGACCTCGGGGTACTCCCGGAGTTCCGCTGTGTCGGAGGGGACCGAGACCACGTACCCCCATTGCCCGGTCTCCGGGTCGATCCGGGCCTGCGCGAGCGCGTGGCCGCGGCCGTACCGGACGTGGGCCAGCGGCCAGTACGTCCCGTCGCCGCCCAGCATGCGGTGCAGTCGCGGATCGACGGCGCGTTCGGGCGGCCACGGCAGCAGGTCCAGCGGGGGGAGTCCGGTGACGGTGACCCCGCCGATCTCGCGGAGCACGACGCGGACGTCCTCGGGGACCGTGACGGGCCAGGTGTCCAGGTCGGAGTCGGCGCGGCCCGCCGCGAGGACGACGAATCCGGGGTGGAGGGCGGCCAGTTCGCGCAGTTCGGCCACCGCGCGGTGCGGGGCGTCCTCGGGCAGCGCGTGGCGGCGTACGGGACGGGCCAGGAAGTCCCCGCTCACGAGGGAGCGCAGCAGGAGGGCCCGGCCGCCGGCGCCGACGCCGGCGAGCCCGAACTGGATCTCGCTGCCGCTGGTGTCCGCCGTGCCGTGCGCGGTGGAGAAGTACGGCTCCCAGTCCACCCCGCACGGGTATCCGGGCAGGTCGCGCAGGTCGGCCACATCGGTGAGCGGGTCCCCGCGCCCCACGAGGGCGGCCAGTTCGGCGTCCGGGCCCTCGGCCGCCCCGACGCTCGGCACGGCGGTGACGAACACCTTCGGCCCGGTGGCGGAGGCGTCCTCGCCTGCCGTCAGGCGCGCCGCGAGGCCGGCCAGCCATCCGACGAACTCGGGCGCCTCGACGGTGACGTCCCGCGCGTCGTCGCGGTACGGGTACACGGAGACGAGCGGCCCCCAGTCCCCCGCTCCGGCGCCGACGATCAGCGAGCCCTCGCCGTAGTCCAGTTCGCCCAGCGTCCAGCAGCCGTCCTCGAACACCTGGCGGCCGCGCGGTCCGAAGGCGAAGCTCTCCTCCTGGGTCTCCACCCCGCCGATCGCCCGCAGTACGGTCCGCAGTCCGTCCGGCACGTCCACCGGCCAGGCGTCCATCTCGGCATCCGTGAACCCGTCGAGCAGCTCGATCTCCCCGGGCCGCTCCCGCGCCAGCTCCCGCAGCGCGCCGACCACCTGGGCCGCGTCGGTCATACGCCCCCACCTCTCGCGTCTCGTCCCCGTGCTGGTCGGGCCTCCGATCGGGCCCGGCCGCGCCGTTGCCCCGGCACCGTACATTGCCGCCGTGACGCAGTGGGCCGCCCGGCCCGTGGGGGCCCGAGGCGCTCGGCCTCGTCGACGCGGAGTTCGCCGCGGCCCGCACCTGGGCGGCGGAGCGGGCGAGACCACCACTCGTGATCACCACCCCGTTCGCGGTCCAGTGCTGTGACCGGGGGCCCACCAGCCGGCCGGGCTCGGTCCACGAGCCCCCGGCCCGTGGAGCGGGAGGCCTGCCGGCCGCGGCCCGCCGCCCACCGCCCGCCGCCGGTGGTCAGGAAGCCTGCTCCCGGCCGAGGAACAGGACGGTCGTGACGGTCCCGGCCAGCACGATCGCCGTGTTGACGACGATCGCGGTGGTGATGCCGGAGTGGATGCCGGTGTGGGCCGACGCGATCGCGCTCATGACCGGGGTGCCCATCGTGATGCCGATCTGCTGCGTCATGGTGGCGAGGCCGGTGGCCATGCCCTGCTCGTGGTCCGGGAGCCCGGTGGTGGCGGTGACCATGAAGCCGACGATCACCAGCATGTTGCCGATGCCGCCGGCGAAGGTGGCGGCCAGCAGGAGCCACAGGCCCGTGGAGGAGGTCCCGAGGGCGACCAGGCTCAGCGTGGCGGCGGCCTGGAGGAGTCCGCCGGCGATCAGGGTCGTCCGGGTGGACGTGGCCGCGATGACGCGGGACGCCAGGGAGCCGCCGATGACGGTGCCGAGGCCCAGGACTCCGAAGGAGAGGCCGGCCGCGAGCGGGGAGAAGTCGAGGACCTCCTGCAGGTGGAGCGTCATGAGGAAGACGAGGCTCGTCTCCGTCAGGAAGGCGATCAGTCCCGCGGTGTTGCCCCAGGCGACCGTGCGCTTCTTCAGTACGGAGACGGGCACGAGCGGACTGACGGCCCTGGACTCGACGGCGTAGAAGGCGATCAGCAGGAGCACGCCCGCCGCGAGCCAGATCAGCGCCGTCGCCGAGTCCCAGCCGTGCTCGCCCGCCCGCGTCAGACCGTAGATCAGGGCCAGGAGGCCCAGGGTGACGGTCGCGGCGCCGGGCAGGTCGAGCCTCGGGCGGGTGACGGGGCGGGACTCCTTGATGACCGTCGGGGCGATCGCCAGGACCGCCAGGGCGACGGGGACGTTGACGAAGAACGCCCAGCGCCAGGAGAGCAGGGACGTCAGGACGCCGCCCAGGACGGCGCCCGCCGTGAATCCGGCCGACATCAGCGCACCGTTGAGGCCCAGCGCCCTCTGGCGCAGCGGTCCCTCGGGGAAGGAGGTCGTCAGGAGCGACAGGCCGGCCGGGGTGACCGCGGCGGTTGCCAGCCCTTGGAACACCCTGGCGGTCAGGAGCATTTCGGGGCCGGTGGCCAGGCCTCCGGCCAGGGAGGACAGGCCCAGGACGGCGAGGCCCGCCAGGAAGACCCGGCGGCGGCCGAAGAGGTCCGCGATCCGGCCGAAGAGCAGGGTGAATCCGGCGGCGCTGAGCGCGAACGACGTCGCGATCCACTGGAGGCCGGAGAGCGGGAAGCCGAGCCCCTCTCCGATCACCGGCAGTGCCACGTTCAGGATCGAGAAGTCGACGGCCAGCATGAACTGGGCGACCAGCAGGACCCCCAGGACGAGCCGCAGGCGACCGTCGGGCCGAAGCCCTTCGGACTCCCGCACGAGCTCCCCGCCCCGCTCCCGTTTCCCCTTCGTTTCCTCCCTCTCCCTCTCCCTCTCCTCCCGGCTCCCCTTCTCCCCGGCCGTGTCCACGTGCCTGCGTGCGCTCCCGGTAACCGGCATCGCCGTACTTCCCTTCCCTCGTCCGTCACGTCGTTCCGGACAGCGACTCTGGTCCTTTCGAGGGGAGTTACCCAGCCCCCTGGTTCTGATGGCGCCGGGGAAGCCAGCACTGGCAGGGCCACCCTCGGCGGGCCCGCTCCCCGGGCCGGCGCGGCACACTGGCACCCATGGACACACCCACTGCCCTGGGCGACTTCCTTCGCAACCGCCGTGCCCGGCTCCAGCCGGAGGACGTCGGGCTGCCGGCGCACGGCGCTCGTCGGCGCGTGCCCGGACTGCGCCGCGAGGAGCTGGCGCTGCTCGCCGGAGTGAGCATCACGTACTACACGCACCTGGAGCAGGGCCAGAGCACGAACGCTTCGGACAGCGTCCTCGACGCGCTCGCCCGCGCCCTGCGCCTGACCCCGGACGAGCACGCGCACCTACGGGACCTCGCCCGGCCGCCCAAGGCCAGGCGGGCCCGGTCCCCGCGTCCCGAGCACGCCCGTCCCGCCACACGCCGGCTGATCGCGGCGATGCCGCAGATCCCCGCCGTCGTGCTGGACGGGCGCAACGACGTGCTCGCCTGGAACCCGCTGGGTCACGCCCTGCTCGCGGGGCACGTCGATCCGAAGAGCCCGGACGACCCGGCCGCCCGCCCCAATCTGACGCGCATGCTCTTCCTCGACCCGCACACCCGGGAGCTGTACGCCGACTGGAAGAACGAGGCCCGCGTCGCCCTGGCGGCGCTGCGGCTGGTCGCCGGCCGCAATCCCGAGGACCGCGCGCTCGCCGAGCTGATCGGTTCGCTGATGCTGCGGAGCCCGGACTTCGCGGCGCTCTGGTCACAGCAGCCGGTACGGGACTGCACGGTGGGGACCAAGGCTCTGCGCCACCCGGCCGTGGGTCCGCTGACCCTCGACTTCGAGAACCTCCACGTGGCCGACGGGACCGCCCACCGCATGCTGCTCTTCAGCGCTCCTGAAGGTTCCCCGTCCGACGCGGGGCTGCGGCTGCTGTCGGGCCTGGTCGCCGATTCCGACCCGCGACTGCTCGATGATGCTTGTTCGGACGGAGTTTCGAGCATCTCTTGACATAGACAGGCGCCTGCGCTGCACTTTGGCCACTCCCTCCGGCCGTCACGGCCGGAGGGAGACACGCCCGTGCACTCCCCCGACACCCACCACACCTGGGGACTGGCCATGCACCTGCTCAGATTCCTGACCGCCTCCGCCTTGGCCGTGGCCGCGCTCTCCCTGCCCGGCGCCACCACCGCGTCGGCTTCCGCCCCGGCTCCTGCCCCTGCTTCCGCCCCTGCCGCTTCCGCCGCCTCCGCCGGTTCCGTCGGTTCCGTCGGTTCCGTCGGTTCCGCCACCTCCGCCGCCGGGGTGCCGCAGACCGTGCCGGCGTTGCGCCAGTGGACGGCCGGCAGCGGCACGTACAGCTTCACGAGCACCAGCCGGATCGTCGTGGACCCCGCCTACACCGCTCAACTCTCGGACGAAGCAACCACGTTGGCGGAAGATCTGGGTGCACTCGCCGGGCGTCCGGTGGCCGTCACCACCGGGACCGCCTCCCCCGGCGACATCGGCCTGAGCCTCGGCGACGGTTCGCTGCCCGCCGAGGGGTACCGGATGACCGTGGGGCAGAGCGTCGCCATCCGCGCGGCCACCGATGCCGGCGCGTTCTACGGCACCCGTACCGTGCTGCAACTGCTGCACCAGTCCGCTTCGGTGACGGCCGGCACGGCCGTGGACTGGCCGACGAAGGCCGAACGCGGGCTCATGATCGACCAGGGCCGGAAGTTCTTCACCGTCGCCTGGGTCGCGCAGCACATCAAGGAACTGGCGTACCTCAAGCTCAACTACTTCCACTTCCACGTGTCGGACACCTTCGGCTTCCGACTGGAGAGCACGACCCACCCCGAGATCGTCTCCACCGACCACTACTCCAAGCAGGACATCGCCGATCTGGTCGCGCTCGGACAGAAGTACCACGTCACGATCGTGCCGGAGATCGACACCCCGGGGCACATGAACCAGATCCTGGCCGCCCACCCGGAGCTCAGGCTCAAGGACGGCGCGGGCACGGCGAGCCCCGATTTCATCGACCTCTCGCTCCCCGCCTCGTACACGCTGATCAAGGACCTGATCAACGAGTACCTGCCGCTGTTCCCCGCGGCGTACTGGCACATCGGCGCCGACGAGTACGTCACGGACTACAACAGGTACCCGCAGCTGCTCAGTTACGCCCGCGCCCACTACGGCGCGAACGCCACCGCCAAGGACACCTACTACGGATACGTGAACTGGGCGGACGCGCTGGTCCGTGCGGCCGGCAAGACCACCCGGATGTGGAACGACGGCATCAAGGCCGGCGACGGCACCGTCACCCCGAATCCAGCGATCCTCGTGGAGTACTGGTACAGCTACGGCCTCACCCCGCAACAGCTGGTCGCCGCCGGGCACAAGGTCGCCAACGAGTCCTGGACGCCGACCTATTACGTGCTCGGGGGTGCGAAGCCCGACACCAGGTGGATGTACGAGAACTGGACCCCGGACACGTTCGAGGGCGCCAACGTCCTCGCGGACGGGTCGAAGAACCCCGGTTCGCTGCTCCACGTGTGGTGCGACAACCCGAACGCCGAGACGGAGACCCAGGTCGCCGGCGGCATCATGTACCCGCTGCGCGCACTCGCGCAGCAGACCTGGGGCTCGCCGAAGCCGGTGAGCACCTACGCCGCCTTCACCCCGATCGTGGCCGCGATCGGCCACCATCCCGCCTGGCCCGGCAGCTCCCAGCCGGGCAACCTCGCCCTCAACCGCCCCACCACCGCCTCCAGTACCGAGACCTCCGCCTTCCCCGCCCCCCTGGCGACGGACGGCGACCCCGGCACCCGGTGGTCGAGCGCGTACGCCGACCCGCAGTGGCTGGAGGTCGACCTCGGGTCCAGCCAGGCCGTCGACCGGGTGATCCTGCGCTGGGAGGCCGCGTACGGCAAGTCCTTCCAGGTCCAGCTCTCGGACGACAGGGCCACCTGGCGCACCGCCTATGCGACGACGACCGGCGCGGGCGGGGTCCAGGACCTGACCGGGCTGTCCGGGTCGGGCCGCTACATCCGCGTGTACGCAACCCAGCGCGGCACCCCGTACGGCTACTCCCTGTACGACTTCGAGGTGTACGGCGGACGGTTGAGCGGGACCCGGACGCTCACGGCCGCCGGGAAGGCACTCGACGACCCGGGGAGTTCCCCCGCGTCCGGCACCCAGCTGATCACGTGGACTCCGCACGGCGGGCCCAACCAGCAGTGGCGGCTGACCCTCAACGGTGACGGCAGCTACGCCATGGCCAACGGCTCGTCCGGCCTCTGCGCGGACGTCGCGGGCGGCTCCACGGCCGCCGGTGCGGCCGTGGTCCAGGCCACCTGTGGCGGCGGCGACAGCCAGCGCTGGCTGATCACGGCGCTCGGCGGGGGTGAGTACGCGGTCACCAACAAGAAGAGCTCGCTGCGGCTCACCACCGCCTCCGGCGCGGAGGGAGCCCCGGCCACCCAGCAGCCGACCGGCGCTTCGGTGTACCAGCGCTGGCAGATCGGCTGACGGCGGACGGCGGACGGCTGACGGCCGGCAACGGGCTCAGCGGGCGAACGCCGGGCTCAGGCTGATGTGGTAGCCGTCCTGTTCCATCCGCCCGACGGTGACGCCGAACGGGTCGGGGTGTGCCAGTTCCACGGGAGTGAAGCAGCGGCCCACCGCGGCCCGGATCGGCGGGATCAGCTCGCCGCCGGGCTGCGGCGCGGGGGCCGGCTGCCAGTCGGGGGCCGTCGACGCCCAGCCCTCGGGGCTGTGGCACAGGAGCTGCTCGGCGTAGGGGAACGAGTGCAGCACGTGTCCGTCCGGGGTGGCGAGGACCACGTTCACGCACGGCGCCGGGCCGACGACGGGCAGCTCGCAGGCGGTGGCGACGTCGCGGGTCTCCCACGCGAGAACGACCTCGTCCGCGCCGGCTGCCGCGGCGAGGTTCGCGAGCTCCGCGATGGCGGCGTGCGCGTCCTGGCCGGCCTCGGGCGCGGGAACCGAGATCAGCCCGACCAGCTCGCCCCGCACCAGCGGCATCATGAGCGGGCGCGGCACGCTCCCCTCGCCCAGCTCTGCGGTGTACGTCTCCCTGACCAGGGCGACCAAGCCCTTCCACAACCGTGCTTTCACGGGAGCCTCCTCCGTCTGTCGTAGGCGATCACCGCCGACCCTGCCGCTCGAGCTTCAAAACGAGGTGCGAAACGAGGTGCGGCAAAGGCCGGTCGAAGATCAGAACGGAACCGACAGACCGGCGTCGCGCAGTCGGGCCAGAGCGACGGACATGCACTGCTGAACTGTCCTCCCGTCAGCTCGCATCCCATGCGCCAACGGTCCGCCGCTGGCGGCGAAGGTCCACGCCGGCGCGTTGTCGGCCAGCCGCTCGGCGTCCACCCTGATCATGGCGTTCACACCCTGCTCGCCCAGCCACTCCAAGATCAGGAGCGTCACGTCCTCGACGCCCCGTTCCTCATCGGTCTTCGGCCCACGGCTTCGGTTCCCAGTCGTCATCACCCCGACTGTATCGGGGCCCCGGGACGCCTGGAGGGTGGGACCGACGGGCTCGGTCGCACCCTCGCCGTCCCCGATCGGAGCAGGTCGATTCCCGGGACAGCCAGGACCGCCCGAGCCCGCCGCCCGCTCACGCGGCGTCGGCGCCGCCGCAGTCCGGGTGTCCCCAGCGGGAACCGAGCTTGGTGATCTTCTCGCCCGCGGCGTACTGCTTGCCGCACGGGCAGGTGCCGGGGAACTTCGCCTTGATGGTCACGCCGCCGCGCACGGCCGTCGCCTTCCCGGCGGCCGCGGCGCCGGTCCCGGCACCCGGCGCGCTCCGGCGCGCCGAGGCGCCGCGCGAGGAGGAGGTCCGGGCGGGCGTGCTGCGCGCGGGCGCCGGGACCGGCATGGCCTCGTGGCCCAGCGCGGTGCCGGCCGGCTCCTGGCTGACGGCGGCGTCGCTGGCCGCCTGGTCGGCGATCGCGTTCAGGTGGTCGCCGTCCTCGCGGTGCGCGGGGACGTAGCGGAACTCCACGTCCCGGTCGCTCAGCAGCGCGTCGATGCTCTCCACGAGCTCCCGGTTCGCCACCGGCTTTCCGGCCGCGGTCTTCCAGCCGTTGCGCTTCCAGGCCGGCAGCCACTGGGTCACGGCCTTCATGGCGTACTGCGAGTCCATCCGTACCTCTACGGCGGTCCCCGGCTGCACCGCCTCCAGCAGCCGCTGCAGGGCGGTGAGTTCACCCACGTTGTTGGTGGCCCGCCCGAGCGGCCCGGCCTCCCAGCGCTCGGGGCGCCCGTGCGTGTCGGCGATGACCCAGGCCCATGCGGCTGGCCCGGGGTTTCCCTTGGCCGCGCCGTCACAAGCGGCGAAGATGCGATCAGACATCCCCCGATCATGCCTCACCCGCGCCCCTCCCCGTGCACGGCGGCGGCCGGCGCCCCCTGGCGGGGGGCGGGGAGCGGGTCCGCACGCGGACCCGGGTGCGGATGCGGCTCCGGGGCCGGGTCCGGAGCCGGGTCCGGGTGCACGTGCGTACGCGGCAGGATCCGGTCCAGGAAGGGCGGGAGCCACCAGTTGGCGCGGCCCATCAGGAACATCATGGCCGGGACGAGCACCAGCCGGACCACGGTGGCGTCCAGGACCACGCTGACGGCCAGGCCCAGCGCGAGCATCTTGACGACGACCGTGGACGAGGCGGCGAAGGACAGGAAGACGGCCGTCATGATGAGCGCCGCACTCGAGATGACGCGCCCGGTGGCCGCCAGGCCCGTGCCGACGGCAAGGGTGTTGTCCCGGGTGCGCTGCCAGGTCCCCGCGATGGCGGAGAGCAGGAAGATCTCGTAGTCCATCGACAGGCCGAAGACGATGGCGAACATCATCATCGGTACGAAGGACTCGATGGGCACGGGCTCCGACAGCCCGACGAGGCCGCTCCCCCAGCCCCACTGGAACACCGCGACGAGTACTCCGTAGGACGCGGCGGTGGTGAACAGGTTGAGGACGACCGCCTTGAGCGGAACCACCACGCTGCGGAACACGACGGTCAGCAGCGCGAGCGCGGCGGCCAGCACGATGCCGATGATGAACGGCAGCCGGTCCTTGACGGTGTCGCGGAAGTCCAGTTGTCCGGCGGTCGAGCCGGTGAGGTGGCCCTCGGCGCCGGTGCCTCGCAGCGCGGTGGGCAGGGTGGCTCCGGTGAGTTCCGTGAACAGGCTCCCCGTGGCCGCGCTCTGCGGCCCCTGGGCCGGGGTGAGCGTGGAGAGGAGCAGCTTTCCGTCGGGGCTCGGCGTGAGGGGGGTGAAGCGGGCGATCCCGGCCGTGTCCCGCAGGGCGGCGGTGACCTGGCCGCTGATCCGGTCGGCCGGGACGGTGGCGTGGCGGAGGTCCGTCACCAGGACGAAGGGGCCGTTGGCGCCGGGGCCGAAGCCGGGTCCCTCGCCCTCGGCGATCCAGTCGTAGGCGTTGCGGGTGGTGCTGCCCGGCCGGTCGGCGCCGTCGTCGACGTGACCCAGGCGCAGGGAGAACAGCGGTACGGCGCACAGGGCGAGCAGCAGCGTGCCCGCGGTCAGGAACGCCCACGGCCGCCGGGCCACCAGGGCGGCATAACGGTGCCAGCGGTCGTGGCCGCCGGTGGTCTCGGCGACCGGGCTGCGCAGGGCGAAGCGGTCGATGCGGCGCCCCACCAGGCCCAGGGCGGCCGGAACGAGGGTCAGCGCGGCCGCACCCGTGACGATCACGACGAGGGTGGCGGCGAGCCCCATGCGTCCGATGAAGCCGAGTCCGCACGCGTACAGGCTCAGCATCGCCACCGCGACGGTGACCGCGGCCACCACGACCGCGCGTCCGCTGGAAGCGGCGGTGCGGCCGGCCGCGTCGACCGGATCGTGCCCGTCGACGAGGTCCTGCCGGAAACGGGTGGTGAGGAAAAGGGCGTAGTCGATGCCCACGCCGAGGCCGATCATCGTGGCGAGGGTGGGGGCGGCGGTCGCGAAGGTCAGGGCGCCGGCGACGATGCCTACGACGCCCATGCCCACGCCGACGCCGATCAGTGCCGTGACCAGGGGCAGCAGCGCCGCGGCGACGCTGCCGAAGGCGAGTACGAGGATCAGTAGGGCCACGACGACGCCCGCCGCCTCGCCGGCCTTGTCGTCGGCCGGCGGCCGCACGACCTGATTAAGGTCCCCGCCGTACGCGACCCGCACCCCAGAGGCGCGGGCCGGCCCGGTGGCCGCGTCGAGCGTGTCCGTGTAGGCGTGCCCGAGCGCTTTGACCTGCCGGTCGAAGGCCACCGTCGTGTAGAGCGTACGGCCGTCCGTGCTGGTCACGGCCGGGGAGGCGGTGGTGACGTGGGGCATCTCCGCGAGGCCGGCGATGCTCTCGTCGACGGCCTGCCGGTACCCGGCAAGCGTCCCCTCGTCGACGTGGAAGACCACGCGCCCGCTGGGGTCGCCGACCCCCGGGGCGGAGGCGGCCAGCAGGTCCGCGCCGGTACGCGACTGCGTGCTGGGCAGGGTGATCTGGTCGCTGTAGGCCGGGGCGGCCAGCTGGCGGCCGAGCACGGCGCCGCCCAGCAGGAGGAGCCAGGCCGCGATGACCCAGACGGGGCGCCGGGCGCAGAGGATTCCGAGGCGGCGCAGGCGGGAGGCCCGTGCCGGGGGTTCGGGTTCGGGCGGCTGGGGGCAGTGCACGACGCCTCCGGGAACGTGTCGGACAGGAAGGTCAGGACCGATGCGAAGCACCTTGGCAGAAAATGGCAGGACTGACAATTGGCGTGAGCGACAATTGACGTGCCTGACAATTGACAGAGGTGACGTCATTGCTAGGCTTCGGCCATGAGCCACGATCAGGCCGGCACCGGCACCGAGCCCGGCCTGCGCGAACGCAAGAAGGAGCGGACCCGCAAGCTGCTGCGCGAGGGCGCCGCAGCGCTCTTCGCCGAGCGCGGCTTCGCGGGCACCACGGTCGCGGACATCGCCGCCTGCGCGAACGTGTCGGAGCGCACCTTCTTCCGCTACTTCGACAGCAAAGAGGCCCTGCTGCTGCCCGACAGCGTCGACGTCTTCGGCTACGTGGAAGCCGAACTCGCCCGGCGCCCCCCGGAGGAGGAGCCGCTCGAGGCGGTGTGCAACGCCCTGATCTCCGCCGTGGCGCCGTTCGCTGCCTCCAGCCTCACCGCCCTGACCCACTCCATCTCCGTGGCGGGCGGCGAGCACGCGGTGGCCGCCCAACTCGTGCAGCTCTTCGCCGAGTTCGAGAACCGCCTCACGCTCATGGTCCTGGACCGCCTCCCCGCCGGCACGCCCGACGCCGACCTGCGCGCCGGAGTGATCGCGGGCGCCGCCCTCGCCGCCGTACGCGCCGTCCTGCGCACCCAACGCCGGCGGCGCGAGAACGGCACCGTCACCGACACCCCTCCCTCCCACCTCCTGCGCGAGGCCTTGGGGATGCTGAAGCAGATCGGATCCGTACCGCGATGAAGTTCCGCCGCACCCCCGTCCTCGTCACCGCCGGCATCGTCACCGCGCTCACCGCGGCGCTGTGCACGGCCGACGTGGTGGTCGCCCACTCCGCCCAGGACCGCATCGCACGGGCGGCCGGCTGCCGCCTCCAGGCCGGTGGACCCGTCAGCGCCGAACTCACGGGCACTTTCGCCGGACTCCGCGCGCTGACGGGCGAGGTGGGTTCCCTGCATCTGGCGGCGCAGGGCGTGCGCCGCGCCGACACCGAGATGAGCGTCGAGGCCGACCTCCACGACGTCACGCGCGACGGAGCCGTGGGCGGCGGCCGGGCGACGGCGACCATCCCCTACAGCTCCCTGCAGAAACGCCTGGGCGACTCCGCGCAGGCCGGCGGCGAGGACGCCCCGGCCGACATGAAGGTGGGCGGCGACGCCGAGGGACTCACCCTCACCGGGACCGTGGGCCGCCTCGGGCTGCCCGTCACCGTCCGCGCGAGCACCAGCACCACGGCGAACAGCCTCACCATCACGCCGACGACGGTGACCGTACTGGGCCGCGAGCTGCCCATCGCCTCCCTCAGCGGGCTGCCGGGCGCCGCCGACCTGGCGGGGCGGCTCGCACCCCGCACCGTGGACGTCGGCGACCTTCCCGACGGGGTCCGCCTCACCGGGTCCCGTCCCACCAGCGCCGGGCTGAGCCTCGACGTCTCCGTCGCCCCCACCTCGTCCGCGGCCGGCGACGAGGGGAAGCGCTGCACCTCCGTGTGACCCGCGACGAGTAGCGGGCCCTCGCGACACGGGCCGGGAAGGTACCTACGAGGCGGACGCCCTCACTGAGGGCAGGAAAGCGGGGTGAGGCCCGCACTGGTGAACACGTAGCTGACCGATCGTTTGTCCGGTCCCGGATAGGAGACGACGACGGCGGTCCCGTGGCTGTTGGTTCCGCCGTACTGCGGTGTCATCTGCGTATAGGCGCGTCCGCGGAGGTCGGCGGCCCACGTCGCGGTGGAGTCGGTCCAGGTGATCACATCTCCGGCGACATGGACCCAGTCGATGGGCGCCCCCTCGACCACCAAGACCGGCGCCGGCCATCCGGCCCTCCAGGCGTACAGATTCTTGTTGTCCACTCCGGTCCACGCCCACGTGGTTCCGTCGCTCGCCGAGGCCGGTGAGCCGTCAGCGGCGGCCAGTGCCGCGGGGAGGCTGCCCGGCTCGCCCTGCGGGGTGACGGCGGTGAGCTTCGTGGCGGTGTCGATGGCGAAGGCCTCCGGCCAGACCAGTGTGTCTCCGGCGAAGAAGGAGGGCGCCATGCGCCCGGTGTGCACGATCTTGTCGGTCGCCGAGGCGAGATCGTAGAGATGGACCTGCCGCTGGACGTCGGTGAGTTTCTGGTCCTTGGTCCCGTCGCCGACTCCCTGGACCCAGGTCGCCTTGCCGTTGTTGACCCACGGGTACATGAACGGCCCGGGCACCGCGTTCCCGGCGGCGCCGACTTGGGTCTTGGCGATGCTCTTGGGGGCTCCGCCGGCCTGGGAGTCCCAGGCGAACAGCTCCCACTTGGAGCCGACGTCGTTCGAGGCGAGGATGTTGAAGACCAGCCAACGGCCGTCGAAGTCAGCCAGGCCGAGGCCACCCTTGCCGGAGTCGGCGGCGGTGTAGATCGTGGTGCGCTCGCGACCCTGGTCACGCAACCAGACCAGGGTCACACGGCCGTCGCGCCGGCTGGCGGCGATCACCGAGGAGCCGTCGGGCGCCACGGCCATCGGGTCCAAGGACTCGCCCTGCGCCGCCTGGAGCGTGCCGGCGGTCTGGGCCTGTTTCCAGGCGGCTGGGGTGTCCACCTTGCAGAACGGCTTGCCGGAACCGGGCGGGGGCACGGAACCGGACGGCTGGGAGGGTGCTGCGCTGCTCGGGGTAGGAGACGCTGCTGTCGCCTCGGAAGTGCGCGGCTCCGGCGAGCACCCGAAGGTGCTCGCCAGCGCCACGCCCACCGCTGCGATCAGCAGTCTCCTACCAGTTGTAGCCACGTCCGCCCATGATCGTCACGAGGGTGCTGTCGGGCATGCCGCTCCGTGAAGGCACGCTGGACCACACGGTGGTCGCCGAGTCCAGGTAGGCCGCCCAGTCCCCGTCGTAGCCCTGGAACGGGAACCAGTGGTAGATCGTCGACTGGTTGTTGGGGTGGCCGACGAGGTGCGGGCCGTTGTGGACCTCCATCGCGTTGCCGACCAGGGAGGCGTTGGCGTCGGTGTCGCCTATGAGACGGTTCTTGAACGCGGCGACGTCTGCGCCGGTCGGGGTGTACGGCAGGTCGACCCTGACGTAGGGGAAGCCGCCCGCTTCGTCGTTCAGCTGCTTGCCCATCTGATCCACGCCGGTACCGCCGTTGTTCGGCGTGATGCCGATCCAGCTCGCGAAGGTCCCCTGGTCGTAGTTCCAGATACCACGCATGCCCAAGGCCATCACCAGCGTGGCCGGCCCACAGTAGTTGTTGTACCACTGGCCCTGGTGGGTGTTCGCGAGCATCTTGCTGGTCGCTAAGGTCGAGGTCTTCGGTTGGTGGGCCGCCATGTACGCGTCCTTCGACTTGAGTTCGGCCGCAGTCGCGCTTCTGCCGCCCCAGCCGTCCTTGGACCGGTCGCTCCGGTCGTCGTTGGCGGCCTTGGCCGCCCCGACCTCCTGCGCGGACAAGGTGCCCACCCCGGAGGACGGGGAGTCCGCCGAGGCGGCCTGCGGGGTGATGAGTCCGGCACATACGAATGCGGCCAGCACTCCTGCCGTGGTGGCCTTCACTGCAATGGTCATGATGTCCTTCGGATGGTGGGTGGGTTTTTGGGAATCAGCGTGCTGAGAGGCGGCGCCGTGCCGGCCCCGCCGACCGGGCCTGTGGGGCCGGGCCCCCGAAGTGCGGAAGGGGTCGTCCTGCTGGGTGGCCCTTGCGGTGGGAAGGTCCTTCACCGACCAGATGGATACGGAAAATGGCGGAAGAACGGGTCGATCCCCTCACGCATCCACAGGGAATAAGAGAGCGACGCCCGGGATTTCCGAACGAATCCAGACGCCCTTCCTCCGGAGGCGCAGATCCTCACACGCCGAACCTCTTGAGGGGGATTTGAGGTTGACCGGTAAACTCCAGCCACAGCCGGCCGGACTGTCCAGAAGTGACGACTGCCGACGGCTCTCGGCCGCCCACGCCGCCACCCCGCGGGAGGAGAAGCGGAGCTTCCACCCTCACCCCCGCGACCGGCTCCGAATGAAGCGTCCAGCAGACATCACGGCACACCCGTGTCCACGGACACGCCGACATCCGGGTGAGCACCGCCCGTCCGTCGGGAACTCCAGCCGCCGAAGCCGGGGTTCACGGGAAAGACTGAGGAGTGGCGCCCCTGCTCGCCACTGCTGAGCAGCAGCCCTTCGGGCCCCCTGGCCTCGGACCACTCCTCCAGTTCCTTGAGTGCACGGCTTCATACGGACGGGGCTGGTGAGGCAGGACGGCCGGGCCGGCGGACCGTCGCGCCGTCTCCGGCGTATGAGTCGACGAGCCGCGTGAGCGTCATGGACATGACCGAAAACTGTCGGCCGCCCGGCGGGCGCTGTCCAAGGTGTCCCAGGATGTGCGTACCGCTCCGGGAACCGGGCGGAGGCGCGAAGCGGGCAGCGGGCAGCGGGCAGCGGGCAGCGGGCAGCGGGCAGCGGGCAGCGCCAGGTTCCGCCACCGCACGCGCCCCGCCGCCCGACCGGGTGGACACCCACCCTGGGAAATCGGCTCGCGCGCGGGATCGCCGGGCGACGAGGATGACCCGACCACCCCGTCGTCCGGAAGGACCTCCCATGAACGGCCCGCCGCGGGACCGCGCCGCACACGCCTCCCTCGACGGCCTGGTGATGGGTGACGCCTTCGGCGACAGCTGGTTCACGCTCTCCGGCGAGAACGTCGAAGAGCAGTGGGCGGCCCGGCAGTTGCGCCCCGCCCCCTGGCAGTGGACGGACGACTCCGCCATGGCCTTCGTCCTCTTCGCCCATCTGCGGACCCACGGCGAGGTCCGACCGGGCCGGCTGGCCCGGGAGTTCGCCGCGGAGTACGCGCGGGACGACGGACGCAAGTACGGACCCTCCATGCACGGCGTGCTGCGCCGGATCGGAGAGGGCGAGGACTGGAGGAGCGTCACCTCCGGCCAGTTCGAGGGACAGGGCTCCTACGGCAACGGCGCCGCGATGCGGGTCGCGCCGCTCGGAGCCTGGTTCCGCGACGACCCGAAGGCCGCCGCCGAGCAGGCCCGGCTCTCCGCGCTGGCCACGCACGCCCACCCGGAGGCCGTCGCGGGAGCCGTGGCCGTGGCCGTCGCCGCCGCTCTGGCGGCGGCGGGCTCGGACCACGTCGCCCCGTCGCGCACCGAGTTCCTCCGGGAAGTCGCCGCGTACGTACCGCGGAGCGACGTCGGTTCCGGGCTGCGGGTGGCCGCGGGCTTCCCGGCGCACACGTCGGTGCGCCATGCCGCGTCGGTGCTGGGCTCGGGGTGGCGGGTCTCGGCGCCGGACACCGTGCCGTTCGCCCTGTGGTCCGCGGCCGGGCACCTGGACGACCTGCCCGAGGCGCTGTGGCAGACGGTGGCCGGGTGGGGCGACCGCGACACCACCTGCGCGATGGCGGGTGGCGTCGTCGCGGCCCGCACGGGAACCGCCGCCGTCCCGCCCGCCTGGCGCGCGGCACGCGAGCCCATCCCCGCGTGGAGCCGCTGGACTCCCCCGCAGGTGGCGCCCGACGGCCGGCCAGTACGCCATCCGTAGCGCGTGATCACGAGGGGGAAGACCCGGCAACCGGGGACCGGGGACCGGGGACCGGGGGCGCCCGCTTCTCAGCTTGTTCCCCATCTTCGGCGGTCTGCGGCTGGGTCGGGCGGGCCCATGAAGGCATCGATCTTTTCGATGATCTTGCGGAGCTCGCGGGCTCCGCGAGGTGACATTGCCCGGATCACGCCGTCGAGCAGGGCACGGCCTTCGAGAGGGTTGCCGCAGCAGTACCAGTGCACGTTCCCGAACTCGTCGTCGTGCCAGAGCTCACGCGCGGGCCGGTGGACGTAGTCCTTCCACAAGCGCAATGCCGCGCCGATGTCCCCCGGTTGGAGGTAGTTCCGCGTGCGTTCAAGGCGAACGATCTCGGACAGCGTTCGCGGGGAGAGGCGGTCGATGGCCGGCCTTGAGTGCTGTGACTGCTGCCGGTCCGGGGTTCCTGCCCGGATGCGTCCTGGCCGTCTACGCGGCATGGACCTTTCGGTTGGTCGTCATGCCATACATGGTGCCACGAGGTCGAACGGTGTCTCGAACGGGTTCCCTCGCCTGGGGATTCGCCGGACGTGGGGGCGGCCTTCGTCTGATCACGTGCTCCGACCAAGGAGTACACGTGAACATGACGAAGGCCGCGAGGGTGATGTCCCGTCTCATTTGATCTTGCCTATGGTCGAGGCTGTGAACAGGGGTGATGCAAAGAGGGTTGAGACGGATCTTCGGCGGAGTCTCAGCTGGCGTTGTCTCCATCAGCATCGCGTGGTGCCGTTCCAGATGCGACTTGCAGGACAGCTGACAGCTACCCGGCCGTCGCGGCCGCCCAATAGTCACGAGTCACGGGCCTCTGCCCCTGGTACGACTTGACCGTACGCACCGGCGATAGCCGCTCGAACTTCAGCGTCCAGCAGGCCGACAACAGCTCGCGGCGGCGTACGCAGTCCTCATCGACATTCGCCACTTCGAACGCAGCCTGCCCCAGCTTTCCGGTCTCCACCGCCAACCCCCGACAAGATCTCGCACCGATCAGACCGATCCGAGCAAACCCATAAGAAGGCGCTGGTCACAAGGGATACGGCCTCAAACCGCCCCGGAGAGGAAGATCAGCGAGAGGTCGACGAGGCGGTTGCATGATCTGAGGTCTCGAACGCGTTAGTGAACGTCTCGTGGGCCGCGTGCGACGAGCGGGCAACGGCTGTCTTCAGGCAGGACAACGATGAACTCCCACGCACCGTCCTCAACGCGGGCCAAGCCAATCGACGTGGCGGCATCAAACGCCTCAGAGGCGGGTCCTGCCCCGTCGGTCAACTCGTCGAGCCTCGCGTAGTGCTTCGCCAGAGTTGGGGATGGGCCGTTGATCCACAAGGGAACCTTTGCACCTTTGAGAAGCGCGGCAAGCAGGTCGTCGCGGGCTTCCCCTTCAGCGGCAGCCTGAACCCTAGTGTGAAGGCGTTCCTGTGTGCACGGCTGCGTCGGGGCGACGTCAGCCTGCCGACGGCAGCGCAAACACGACTGCAGGGCGTCGGGCTCGAACAAGTGCAGATATCGGGTGGTATGCCGCGCCGAAATGCCGCACAGCGTCCCGCGAGCACCCACTGCGTGCTCGACACCAGGAGCACCGTTCACCTCACAGGCGGAGAATCGGGCTGGCTCCCGCGCTGTGGCGAACGACCAGCCATCGTTCGTGACGGGGATCATGCGGATGAGCTTGCCACAGCTGTCCATCATCACTCAGTCTGACCGCCGGCATGCGATTCAGCCGGCAAAGCGACAACATCGCTTGAGACGCATCAGCCTGGCCGACACCATCACCTGAGACCCCTCACGTAGCCCGGCGTGGGAGCGACAACGTCACCCGAGACCAGCAGCGAATCCAACAAGATCACCTGAGACAGCGAGAACATCACGAGAGACAGGACAGGTGAGTCGGCTGCCTGATGCTGTCCGCAGGGAAGCGTTCGCGGAGCGTCACGCTTCCGGGGCGAGTTCTATGACTGTCTGACCGCCCGGCGTGAAGAACTGTTCGAACTGACTGATGCCCTGCTGTGCGTCGACAGGCCGGTGGTCTCGCCTGTGGACCTGACGCTGGTGCCCGAGCACCGTCGTGGGCACAGAGCGTTGTACGGAGCCCTCGACCACGGCCGGATCGACGTCGACAGGTTGCGGTCCCTGCTGGCCGACATGCCCCTGCCGCGCTTCGACGGTAGTCGTCTGGTGCTGACGGTCGATGTGTCGCCGTGGCTGCGGTCGGACGCACCGTGCTCGGCGGACAGGCTGTTCTGCCCCGTCTACGGGCGGGCAAAGTCCGCGTCGCAGTTCATCCCGGGCTGGCCGTAATCCTTCGTCGCCGTCCCGGAGCCCGGCGCCACGTCGTGGACCGGGATCCTGGACGGGGTCCGGCTCGGGCCCGAGGACGACGCGACCGCGGTCACCGCCGCCCAGCTGAGGACCGTGGTCGAGCGGCTCGTCGCTGCCGGCCAGTGGACGCCCGCAGACTCGGACATCACGATCGTCATGGACGCCGGCTACGACGTCACCCGTCTGGCCTGGGTGCTGCGGGATCTACCCGTCGAGCTGGTCGGGCGGATCCGCAGTGACCGGGTGATGCGTCTGCCGAAACCACCGAGGATGCACGGCATCAATGGCCGGCCGCCCAAGCACGGGCCGGAGTTCCGCTTCGCCAAGCCCGAGACCTGGCCCGAACCGGCGATCACCACGGCCACCGACACGGTGAACTACGGAAAGGCCGAAGCCCAGGCGTGGGACCGGGTCCACCCGAGACTGACCCATCGCTCGGCTACTGTCGGCGCATGCAGCCAAAGGTGATCTTCTTCGACCTCGGGGGTGTGGTCTGCCGGTTCCTTCCGCAACGGCGCCTTGACGCGCTCGGCGATGCGTGCGGGGTGAGTTCGGACCAGGTGGAAGGTGTTCTCTACTCGTCCGGGCTCATCAGGCGCGGGGAGCTCGGGCATGCCTCGTCCGCGGAGATCCATCGCACGGTGGTGGACGGGCTGGGGTACCCGGGGAGCTTTGCCGAGCTCCGAGAACTCTGGTGTCGCGCGTTCCAACCGGATCCACACGTGTTGCAAGTGGTGGACCGGCTGCGCCCGCTGCGGACGGCCCTGCTCACCGACAACGACCCTCTGCTTCTGGACGCGCTCCCCCATGTGTTCCCCGAAGTCGGGTCCCGCTTCGACCCCTTGCTCTTCTCCTGCCGGCTCGGGGCTGCCAAGCCCGATCCGGTGGTGTTCGCTCGGGCGCTCGACCTGACGGGCTGTGCTCCGGCCGAGGCCGTGTTCATCGACGACAAGGCCACGAACGTCGCTGCCGCCCGAGAGCTGGGGATCACCGCGATCCAGTTCGTCGGCGCCGCCGAGCTCGTGGCCGAGTTGGACGGGCTCCTGGCACCATGAGCGCGCCGCGCCTCGATCCGAGCGTCGCGGCACCGGCACCGGCACCGGCACCGAGCGACGTCGGGGGCCGGCCGGGCGGCGTAGGCCGTCAGGGAAGGCGCAGCAGCTTGTCGCCGAAGGAAGGTGCGGAAAGGTCGGTCCCGAGAGCCGCCGGTACCTTCACCGCGCCGGGTCCGGTGCCCACGGTCAGCACTCCGATCTCCGTGCCCGCTCGCGCCTCGCGCGGGAGGCCCTTCTCACCGACCTCCAGGGTCAGTTCGAGCCTCTGTCCCGGCACGGCGACGACGGCCGCGTCCTGGGCGGCCACCACCGGGGTACGGGTCCCGAACCCGTCGTCGACGTAGCCGAGGACCTGGCCCTTCTTGACCGCTCGGGCCTCGGTCAGCGCCGCCCGGACGGCTTCGATGACCTTCCTGCTGTTGTCCTTGACCAGGAGCAGGCTGTTGGAGCCGTTCGGGTCGGCTCCCGTGACGTGCTGGTCGAGCATCGTGCCGAGGATCAACGGGGTCTTGTCACCCACCGACTTGTAGGCCGCCCACATCAGCGCGCCGCCGGCCGGTGAACTGGATCCGGTCTTGATGCCCTTGATGCTGAGGGGCGACAAGAGCAGATTGTCGTTGTTGTTGACGATCGCCTTCGGGAGGCCCGGGATCGTGGCACTGGGCAACTGGACGATCGCCCGGAAGGCGTCGAACCGCATGACCGCCTCGGCCAGCTTCAGCTGATCGACGGCCGTGCTCACCGTCTTCGCGTCGAGGCCGCTCGGGTCGGTGTACGTGGTCGAGGTCATACCGAGCGCCTTGGCCTCGGCGTTCATCTTCTCCACGAAGGCCGCCTCGGAATCACTGCCCGTATCCCAACGAGCCAGCAAGCGGGCGATGTTGTTGCCCGAGGGGATCATCAGCATCTTCAGCATGTCCTGCTGCGTGAACCGCGTTCCGGTCGTCAGCCCCTCGACGCGCGACTCGTTCTCCGAGGTGCCGTCCGCGACGGCCTTGTCGTCCACGGTGATCGACGGGCCCGCCTCGTCCTTCTTCAGCGGGTGGCCCTTGAGGACCACGTACGCCGTCATCACCTTGGCCACGCTCGCCGTGGGCACGGGCTGCTGCGCCCCGAACGTCCCGACGTCGCCCGCGCCTTCCACCCGTACCGCGGCCTGCCCCTTCTCCGGCCAGGGCGCGTCGAACCGGCCGTCGAGGGTGACAGAGGCCGGGGCGTCCCCGTCGGCGAGGACGAGCGCGGGCAGCGGCCGCAGGGCCTGCACGAGGGCGAGTACGCCGACCAGCAGGAGGAACAGCGGCACCCAGATCTTGAACCGGCGGCCCCCGCTCCGGGCCGCCGTCTCGGGCGGCGGAGGGGAGTTCGTGAGCCGGGCGAGCAGGTCGAGCGGGGGCAGCGGCTGCTCTGCGGTCCCCTCGGGAGCGGGCGCCGACACGGGGACAGGGGGCGAGACGCGAGCGGCCTCCTGCGGGACGACGTCAAGGGGCTCGAGCGGGATGAACGCACTCGTCACCTCCCCGTCCGGCTCCGGCCCGGACGACGCAGCGGGCTCGGCTCGCGTCCGCGCCCGCGGCCGCACCGCCGGTACCGGCTCGGCCTCGGCCTCCGTCGCGGACTCCGGCCGGGACTCGGGTTCGGGCTCCGGCCGGGACTCGAATGCGGGCTCCGGCTCGGACCCGAACTCCGGCTCCAACTCCGACTCGAGCTCGGAATCCGTCACGGGTTCCGTCACGGTTTCCGTCACGGGCTCCGCGGGTGCCGGCGACACCGGCACTTCGGCGGTCCCGGAGGTCCCGGGGGTCCCGGAGGTCCCGGCGACGTGTGCCGTCCCGGCCGCGCCCTCGTCCCCGTGCTCCGCCGCCGCCGCGTGGAGGCCTTCGCGCTTCACCGGTACCGCCGTCATGCCGTACACCGCCTTGCTCATGCTGTTCTCGACCACTCGGACGCCAGTTTCCGCATCCCATATGCGCGGATCATGCGCACAAGATGACCAATTCGTCACAGCCGGGCGGTCTCACACTGTCATCAAATGATCATCTGGCCATCACGGCTCCATCACGAGAGCTCCGAAGAATCACTTCTCCCCCATGCGAGGCGCCTTCAGGAAGTCGGACACCGTTCATGAACCACAGGAACCCCGACCCCTCCGCACCCGACAGGCGACGCCTGCTGGCCGGCGGCGGAGCCCTGCTCCTCGCCCTGACCGCCGGCCCCCTGCTGGCCACCAGGTCCGGCGCACCCGCCCCGCGGGACGACGGCGACCCGTCCGGGGTCCCCCGCGCCCCGGCCTCCCTCTCCCCGGCCTCCGGCTGGATGCCCGGGGTGGTCAGGCGGCCGCTGGAGCGCAACTTCGTCGTCGGGGAGCGCGACGCCCAGCGCGGGCTCGTCCTCCATGTCCAGGAAGGCGAGGGCTCGTTGTACGAGCGCTTCAACAGCCCCGGGATCAAGGCTTCCTCCCACTTCTGGGTGTCGCAGAGCGGAGAGACCGAGCAGTACGTCTCCGTCCTCGACCGGGCCTGGGCGCAAGTGGACGGCAACGGCTCGTGGGCCTCGGTCGAAACCTCCGGCTTCGCCACCCGGGCGCTCACCGAAGCGCAGGTCGACGCCGTCTCCCGCATCTACGCGTGGGGCTGCGGCACACACGGCTGGCCGCCCTCGATCAGCGACTCCCCCGGCCAACCGGGCCTGGGCACCCACGCCATGGGCGGCGCCCCGTGGGGCGCCCACGCATGCCCCGGCACCCTCCGGGCCGGCCAGCGCAGCGACATCCTCCGCCGGGTGAGGGAAGGGCTTCCCCTCGCCGGATAGCACCGGCCGGCGTTCCGGGGACGGGCGCGCTCAGGTCTGCGGGTGCAGGGCCAGGAGCGCGGAGCGGTGGAAGACCCAGCCCAGGAGGCGGCCCTGCTCCTCGTCGAGGACCGGGAGCCCGTCGCCCTCGCTCGCCGCGAGCAGGGGCATGGCCTCTTCGAGGGACTGGCCCGCGCGCGCAGGGCGGGCGGGCGCGGGCCGCCCCGGCGAAGACCGCTCCCGTCCCGATGACGGAGAGGTCGCGGCCGAGCCGGCCACGCCGGGCGCGACGAGGTCCAGGGTCTGGCCGAAGGAGCTGCCGAGCATCGCGCCGACGAAGAGGCAGGGGGCGAAGACGCCGCCCGATCCGCCGAGGTTCGCCCGTTCGGCGGAGCGCCGGGCTCCGGGCTCCGGCGTCGGGCGCCGCCGGCCGCGCTCACTGGGCGGCGAGGCGGCCGCTGAGCCATTCCAGCGACGGCGGGATCTCCCGCTTCCACGTGTTGAAGCTGTGGCCGCCGTGGTCGAGGGTGATGGACCAGACGTGGGCGGGGGCCTTCACCTTCTCGATGAACTTCTGCGTCGCCTGGTAGTTGTCCTCGCCCTGGATCGAGGTGGTGACGAGGAAGGAGGTGTCGCCCTGCGGGAGGTGGTCCAGGCTCCACAAGAGGTCGGCGCGCTTCTGTTCGTCGGTGTTCCCGTGGAAGAGGTCGCCGGCGCCGTAGCTCTCGGGCTGGTAGTCCGCGGACAGCCCGACGCCGGCCGCGTAGGTCTCGGGGTGCTCCAGTGCGATCTTCAAGGCGCAGTAGCCGCCGGTGGAGTCGCCCATCATGCCGAGGTACCGGGGCGAGGCGCCGATGCGGTAGGCGCCCGTGAGGGCCTTGGGGAGGTCCGTCCCGAAGAAGGTCTCGGTCTGCGGTCCGCCCGGGATGTCGACGCACTGGGTGTTGCGCGGCGGGGAGACCGTGGGCCGCATCAGCACCAGGATCATCGGATTCGCCTTCTTCTCCCGGGCCAGCGTCCACGCGGTCCTCGGGTAGGGCAGCGGCTTCAGGAGGTTCTCCGCCGTGCCCGGGTAGCCGGTGAGGACGACGGCCGCGGGGAAGACCCGGTGCTCGTTGCCCTTCTGGAAGTACTCCGGCGGCAGGTACACGTAGGCCGGGGTCGCGATCTTGGACCGCTCGCCCTGGATCATGACCTTCTCGATCTCCCCGACCACCCTTTTCGTACCGCCGCCGGGCACGTCCGGCTTCTGCCGGCCGGTCACCTTCAGGGACGAGGTTCCGGCGCCGTCCTGCCCGCTGACGGTGGCGGCCTTCTCCTGTCCGGCCAGCTCCGTCCAGGAGCCGTAGATCAGGAAGCTGCGGTTCGCCGCGAGGCCGACGGCGCAGAGCACCAGCACCTGCACGGCGAGGACCAGACCGACCCGGCCGAGGGCCCGGCGCCACCCCGCCTCCGCGAAGCGCGGCCACCACCGCACGGCGGCGGCGAACATCAGTGCCGTGGCGAACAGGACGGCCACGAAGAGCGTGTTGCTGGTCAGACTCACGAAACGGGGGACCTTCTGGGACGGTTCCGCTGGGAACGGGCTTCGGCCGTGCACCGCGTCGAGGCGCACACAGCACTAGACAGCCGCGGGAGCCGATCCGTTGCCTCGTCAGGGAGCCTTGTTGATCACGGCCTCGTGGTGCGGCCGCGCCACCGGGTGCGCACGAGGACGCCTCCGAGGAGCAGGGCGCCCGCTCCGGTACCGGCCAGGCCGGCGCTCAGCCCCTCGGGGAGGTACGAGCAGGACAGCCGGTCGGCGCCGCCGCTGCCCAGCGGGACGCCCAGCAGGCCCTGGTAGGAGACCGGGGCGCGGGCCGGGCCGCCGTCGACCGAGCAGGTCCAGCCGGGGGACGCGGTGGTGGCGACCACCGCCGTGCCGGTGGAGCCCTTGGGGAGCCGGGCCTCGAGGGTGTGGCCGCCCGCCGTGATCCCGGTGGCTCCGGTGGCCTTCAGCCTGTTCACGGCCGCGTCGAAGGCGGCCTGGTCCAGGCACGCGAGCGCGTCGGGCGGGAGGATCTGGCCGTCCTGCGGCGCGTGGACGGAGAAGGTGAACCGGCCGTCGGGCCCGGCGGTACCCAGCTCTTTGAGCGGTGCGCTGACCGCGGGCGGCTTGCCGTAGAAGCTTTCGCGGCGTCCGGTGCCCTCGGCCTGTGCGGTCGCGTTCAGGTCGGGCGCGTACAGGAAGGCCCGCTCGCCGGGGGCGCAGCGTGCCGTGAACGCGGTCCCGTGTTCGGCGCCGTCGCCCGCGGCCCGGGGCAGGGCGAAGCCCCGCGCGGAGGCGGGCGCGGGCGGCCCGCCGGCGGGGGAGAGCGCGGGCACGGTGTAGATCCGGGCACCGAGCGCGGCCTGGCGGCGGGCCCAGACGGAGCCCTCGGGGGCGCCGTAGGCCTGGTCGGTGCCGGGCGCGTGGACGGTGACCAGCGGCGGGGCGGACGCGGAGCGGGCGGTCACCGCGTCCTCGCCGGCCGGCTCCAGGACGGTACCGACGCCGAGCAGGGCGCGCAGGACGGGGTCGGCGGCGGGCCACAGGTGGCGGCCGCCCATGGCCTGGCCGAGGCCCAGGCCGCGCAGCCCGCGTGCCGTCTCCACGCTCACGTAGCTGCTGTAGTAGGCGCCGCCCTGGCCGCCGACGAGCATCGCGTCGTTGTCGGTGACGAACACGTCGGGTCCGGCGTCGGCGCGGGTGGCGGGCCAGTTCTCGCGCTCGCTCAGGGCCCGGTGCGCGTCGGTGCCCAGCGTGGTCATGGTCTGGGGGCGGGCCGGGCCGCGTCGGCGGGGGTCGTCGACGACCGCGTTGCCGTAGACGGCGTAGGCGGTGCTCGTGAAGACCGAGACGGCCAGCAGCACCATGACGCCGATGCGGGCGGGCCGGCGCAGTCCGCGCGCGTAGAAGAGCAGCAGGACGAGGGTGGCGGCGCCGGCGGCCACGACTCCGTTGAGGGCGTACCGGTTGACGGGCGGCAGGTCGTAGGTGGCCGCGACGAGCAGGACCAGCAGGGACGCGCCGCCGAGCAGGGCCCGGGGCCGGGGCATGTGGGCGAGGCAGATCCAGGCGGCCATCGCCAGCATGCCGCTGAGGACGAAGGACTCCCGGAAGGGGGCGCCGTGCGGGAGGGCCCCGCCCTGCCAGAGCTTGGCGGTGGGGGTGACGACGAAGGAGACCGCGGTGAGCAGCAGGAGCCCGCACCAGGCGGCGCGTTCGCGGACGCGGACCTTCGACTGGAAGGGCAGCGTCAGCACGAGGAGCAGGACGAGGACCCCGGCGTAGATGTTGGGTGCGGGAGGGCGGGGATGGGTGCCCGGTATGAGCATCGACAGGTAGGCCAGCGGGTCCGTGCTCACGCTGACGACGTAGAGCTCGGTCGGCTGGGCCCGCTGGTTGGCCAGCGCGCACACCAGGACGGCGGGAGCCGCGAGGAGCAGTCCGGTGGCGGTCATCGTGCCGGCCCGCCACAGGGCGCGGCCGCGGGTGCGCCAGTCGGTGTCGGCGAGCAGGAGCCGTACGAGGAGGACCAGCGCGGTGGCGAGGGTGGCCATGGCGGCGGTGTAGAAGTTGGCGAACCAGCACAGGGCGACCAGGAGGCTGCCGAGGACCCATCGGCGGCCTGTCAGGCACCAGTCGGCGGCCAGACCGAGCATCGGTATCGCGACCAGGCCCCAGGTCCACATGGGGACCACGGTGCCTTCGGCGACTCCCCAGCCGCAGACGGCGTACCCGACGGAGAGCAGGGCGCGCAGCCAGGGCGAGCCGGGGCGCAGACGGCCGAGGTAGACGGTCATCAGTGCGGCGGCGAGGCCGATGCTGAACAGGCTGACGAGGTAGACGGAGAACTCGGCGTGGTGGCGGGGCAGGGCGCCGGTCAGCCAGGAGAACGGGTTGGTGAGATAGGTGAAGAAGTCGCCGAGGAAACCCACTCCGTAGCCGCTCTGCCAGTTGAAGAGCAGGTCGCCCTGGGCCTTTCCGTGCTGAAGGTCCCACAGGTGGGTGTGGAACGGTACGTATTGGTGGCGCAGGTCATTGTCGGCGCGCGGGATCGGCCCGAAGGGATACGTACCGCGGACGGCGAGACCGGTGGCGTACGCGGCCATCGACAGGAATGCGGCCACGAGAGCGGAAAGGAATTGAATATTCCGCTTCACCCCGACGACCTGGCCTTCAGCCTCTCTGCGGCGCCCTGCGGAGAGGAGGCTTTCGGCAGGCGGAAGCGAGGTGGCGGTCATCTTTGGCAAACCCCTGTGCGCGACTTATCGGCCACGGAAAGGCCGCCTATTGAGCGCACCCTATGTACCGCGCCGAAAGAATTATGCACCGCCCCCGGGGAATATGATCGCCATCACGGACACATAGAGACCAAATCAAGACATAAAGTGAACAATCACCCGTCGATCACGCGGTCGGCACAGGGTCTTCCGCCGGTCCGCACACCGGCCCGCCCGCGTCCCGTGAACCCCCGGATCCCGTAGGCTCGGCGGATGGCTAAGTACTTCGACGTACACCCCGAGAACCCCCAGCCCCGCACCATCGGCAGCATCGCCGACAGCATCCGCTCCGGCGGGCTCGTCGCGTACCCGACGGACTCCTGCTACGCGCTGGGCTGCAAGATGGGCAACCGTGAGGGCGTCGACCGCATCCGGACGATCCGGCGGCTCGACGACCGCCACCACTTCACCCTGGTGTGCGAGAACTTCGCGCAGCTCGGCCAGTTCGTGATCATCGACAACGACGTCTTCCGCGCGATCAAGGCCTCCACCCCCGGCAGCTACACCTTCATCCTCCCGGCGACGAAGGAAGTCCCGCGCCAGCTGCAGCACCCGAAGAAGAAGACGGTCGGGGTCCGCATCCCCGACCACGTCGTGGCGCAGGCCCTGCTCGCCGAACTCGGCGAACCGCTGCTGTCCAGCACGCTGCTCCTGCCGGACGAGACCGAGCCGATGACCCAAGGCTGGGAGATCAAGGACCGGCTCGACCACGTCGTGGACATGGTGGTGGACTCGGGCGAGTGCGGGACGATGCCGACCACCGTCATCGACTTCTCCAGCGGTGAGGCCGAGATCGTCCGCCGCGGCGCCGGGGACACCACCCGCTTCGAATAGGCGAGGCGGGGCCGCCGACGGGCCGGGCCGCCGGGAGGCCCCCACGGGGCCGCCGGGGGCCGCGGGCGGTCAGGAGGCCGCGGCGTCCGACGGCCCGTACAGGACGGGCTTGAGGCCGTAGTCGAGCTCGGCCCCGTCCACGAGGAGCGCTTCGACCGTCCGGGTGGCCGGATCGATGTCGGCCACCATCCCGTCCCCCGAGTAGCGGGGGTAGCCCGAGGCGCCGTTCGCGCCGGTCGGGGCCACGACGGCGGATCGGACGGCGTGCTCCTTGGACCCCTCGGCCACGTGCTCGGGCACCAGCAGGATCTCGAAGTTCTGCGATTCGCTGCTCATTCCACGACGCTAACCGGCCCCTCGGCATCACGCCGTCCGGCGTCGCCGTCGATGAGCCCCTGGAGACCGGGCGCGTACAGCCGCGCCAGCCGCTCCGGAGTCGTACGGGCCCCCGCGCCGTCGGGTCGGTGCAGACTCAGCGTCGCCCCCAGACCCAGCAGCTGGCCCGCGATCAGCTCGGCGCGCAGCTCCCGGTCCCGCCCCGTGAGGGAGGCGGCGAGCCGGGCGGTGACCTGTTCGCGGAAGCGTGCGCGCAGCAGGGTGCGCTCGTCGTCGATGCCGAGCGAGAAGACGACCCGCAGGAGCGGGTCGCCGCGGAGTTCGTCGCGCAGCCGGAGCATGGTCAGCACGAGGTGCCGGCCCAGCTCGGCCGGTTCCGCCGCGAACAGGGCCTCGGCCGCCGGCTCGAAGTCCGCGACCGTGTTGAACAGTCTCTCCTTGCTGCCGAACCGCTTCACGATGAGCGACGGGCTGACCCCCGCGTCGGCGGCGATCCCGCGCAGGGTGACCTCGGCGTACGGCCGCAGCGTGAAGGCGCGGCGGGCTGCGCGGACGATGGCGTCGCGACCGGTACCGACCGCGGTCCCGGTGTCCGCGCCGGTACCGGTGTCGGTGTCCGCGTCGGTACCGGTGTCGGTGTCCGCGTCGGTACCGGTGTCGGTACCGGTGTCCGCGTCGGTACCGGGGTCCGTGTCGGTGTCCGTGTCGGTCATGTGCTCTCCCCGGCGGCGGGCGCGGACTTCGTCCCCACGACCGTACCGGCCGGCGCCGGGCCGTCGGCCGGGACGGGCCCGGCCGACGAGTGCGGCCCGGTGGCGGACGGCGCCGGCCCGGCGGCCCGCGCGGATCGCCGCGACGGCAGGCAGAGGGCCGTCGCCAGCGCCGAGAGGGAGGCGCCGGCCGCGATGAGGAAGACCAGCAGGTACGCGTGCAGCGTGGGGGCGACGCGTCCGCCCGCCAGGAACGTGACGTGGGCGAGCACGGCCGCGACGACGGCGCTGCAACAGGCTTGTCCCACCGAGCGCATGAGCGTGTTCAGGCCGTTCGCCGCGCCCGTCTCGCTCACCGGCACGGCCCGCATGACGAGCGCCGGCAGCGCCGAGTAGGCGAGGGCGGTCCCACAGGCGACCACCGTGGCACCGGACACGATCAGCCAGAGGGCATGACTGGTGAAGAAGCGCAGGGCGTAGCCGCACGTCATGACGGCCGCGCCGAGCGCGAGGGCGGCCCTGGGACCGTACGTCGCGGAGAGCCGCGCCGACACCGGGGACAGCACGACCATGGCCAGCCCGCCGGGCAGCAGGCACAGGCCGCTCACCACGATGGAGGCGCCGCGCCCGTACCCCGTACTCGTCGGCTCCTGCACCATCTGCGCGGTGACCAGGGAATTCGCGTAGAAGGCGAAGCCGATGAGCAGCGCGGCGAGATGGGTGAGCAGGACGGCGGGACGGGCCGAGACCCGCAGGTCGACCATCGGTGAACCGGTCCGCAGCTCGTAGCGGCCCCAGAGCGCGCCGACGACCAGGGCGCTCGCGAGGAGGGCGAGCGTCCGTGGGGAGGTCCAGCCCCAGTCCGCGCCCTGGGTGATGGCGAGGAGCAGCGCCACGAGGGTCACCGCGAGGCCGAGGGTGCCGGGTACGTCGAAGCGGCCCGCGGTGCGCAGCGGCGACTCGGGGACGATCCACAGGACGAGGAGGCAGTCGAGCAGCCCGAGGCCGGCGGAGGCCCAGAACATCGCGTGCCAGTTGAAGTTCTCGACCACCAGGGCGGCCACCGGCAGCCCGATCGCGGCGCCGATCCCGAGGGTGGAGCTCATCAGGGCGACGGAGGGCAGGACGCGTTCGGGCGGGAGTTCGTCGCGGATGATGCTGATGCCGAGCGGAATGACGGCGAGCGCGGTCCCCTGGAGGCCGCGACCGCCGATCAGCCAGCCGATGTCCGAGGTGACCGCGCACATCACGGATCCCGCGGTGAGCACCCCGAGCGAGGCGAGGAGCACACGGCGCTTGCCGTACATGTCACCGGCCCGGCCGAGCACCGGGGTGAAGACCGCGCCGGTGAGCAGGGTGATGGTGACGAGCCAGCCGGCGGCGGCCGGGCTGCTTCCCGTCAGTCCCGGTACGTGCGGCAGCAGGGGGACGACCAGGGTCTGCATGACGGCGACCACGGCGCCGCAGAACGCGAGGACGGGAACGATCAGCCGGGGGTGGGCGCTGGCGGGGGGTATCTCGGCGGGCATGCTGCTCCCAACGCTGGCCCGAAAGGGGGTGCACACCCGTTCACCCCCAGGGTAAACGGGTGTGCACCCCCCTGTCCGCCGGTCCACGGCGTTAGTTTTCAGCTGTTCTGCGTCATCCGAGAACCGGTGGAAGCCGTCGCCGCGTCGTGAGGGCGCGTACGCGGCGCCGGGGAAGGTACCGATCACGTTCTCGTTCCCGATCGCGCGCGCCTCGCGCCCCACTCCTCTCGCGCTCGCGGCCACCGCCGCCACGGGCGCGCTCTCCCTCGCCGGCCCGGCCGGCGGGAGGCTCCTTCCGCCGATGCCCGTCACGCGCTCCGGCAGCGTGCTGGCGGGTGCGGGCGCCCGGGCAGCCGGATAGGTTCCCGCCATGACTGGCGACTGGCGGACGGATCGGATCGGGAGCGCTCTGCGAGGCGAAAATCCCGCGGTGCTGCGGCGCTTGGACGCGGGGTTCGCGGTGATCGGCGATGTGCAGTTCCTGCCGGGTTACTCGGTGCTCCTGGTGGACGACCCCCGTGTGGAGAGGCTGTCGGACCTGCCCAAGGACAAGCGGTTGGCCTTCCTGTCCGACATGGACCTGCTCGGAGAAGCGGTCGAGCGAGCCGTCCGTCGGACGGACGCGGCATTCCGGCGGGTGAATCTGGAGATCCTGGGCAACGCCGACGGGTTCCTGCACGCCCACGTGTGGCCACGGTTCGCGTGGGAGCCGGCTGACGTGGTCCGCATGCCGGTGTGGTTCCACCCCCGCCGCAACTGGTTCGACGAGGAGTACGCACTCGGTCCGCGGCACGACCCGCTGCGCAAGGCGATCGGGGACGAGCTGGACCGTCTGCGCTCGGCGAGCTGAGGCGGGCGGACCACGGCGCGGCCCTCTTCCGTACGCGGGGGAGGAGGCCGCCCGCGCCCTCCGGCGCGACGTCGCGTCCACGTCCTCGGACACGGCCCGTGCGATCGACTGAACGGCTGAACGGCTCGCGACGAGAGGCGCCTCAGGCGCGGCGCGCCCCTTCGTCCTGTCCGGGCTCGTCGCGCGGTGCCGAGGGATGGCGCAGCAGGCCGCGGGCCCAGCGTTCGTTGAGGCCGGCCAGGAAGCCGAGGGCGCCCCAGAAGAACCAGGTCTTGATCACGGCCTCGTGTCCGGCGACGGAGAGCGGGCCGGGGCCGCACAGTGCGGCCGGGGAGGCCGGCGGGGTGATGACCGTGAGGACGCCTCCGCCGACGAGCAGGAACAGGGCGGTGGCCAGGAACCATCCCACCACCACGCGGTACCAGCCCTCTTGCCGCAGGCTCTGCGACAACTGGACGGGATCGGCGGCCGGGTGGCCGCGCCGGGCCCGGGTGCGGATCAGCCTCGCCGGGTCGCGCAGCCGCATGATCACGCTGAACACCGCGCCCATCGCGCCGCCCGCGAAGCACACCGTCGCGTGGACGAGGGCCTGCTGCTCCAGGCAGCCGAAGTCGACGCCGAACAGTCCGGGCACCCACGCCCCCAGCGCGAGGGTCACCAGCAGCACCACCGGGCTGACCACGATCCCGCAGGTCAGCCCGACGTTCAGGCCGCGCGCGGCGGCGGTGGCCGTATCGTCCTCGAGCCGGGACTCGGCGAGGGCGACCGCCGTGTCCAGCCGGGCCACGTCCGCGCCCCGGGCCACGGCGCGCAGGGCGCGCAGCAGGTCCTCGGCGACCGCGGCGCGCGTACGGCGTTCGAAGGCGCGCTGCGAAGCCGCGTAGAGCCGGTCGAGGCGGAGCATCAGCTCCGGTTCCGCGCACCACAGCTCACGCAGCCGTTCCAGGTCGGTGCCGGGCCCGTCTTCCAGTGCCCGTATCTCCCCGTCGGCCGCGCCCAGGAACCACTCGATCATTCCCCGCCGCATCCCAGCCCCCTCTTCGCACAGAAGTTGTACCACCCCGGGGTCCGGCCCCCAGGGCCGGCGTCCGGCTCCACCACCGCGCCGGGGCCGCCGCCCGGGGTCCCCGTAGGCTCTGGGCTCTGGAGATCGGCGGGCTACGGGAGGACGGCACATGGCGGGCACCGGGACGGGGACGACAGCGCGGCGGCGCCGGGTGGTGCTGGCCACCGACCAGGTCGGCCGGTCCATGGACGCGGACCTGCCGGCGCTGGTCGCGGCGCTTCAGGAGCGCGGTACGGACGCGGTGGCGGTCGACTGGGACGACCCGGAGCACCCGTGGTCGGCCGCGGACGCCGTGGTCGTCCGGTCGACGTGGGGCTATACGCGCCGGCTGGCGGAGTTCCTCGCCTGGGCCGACCGGGTCGCCGCGGTGACGGCGCTGCACAATCCGGCCGGGGTGGTGCGCTGGAACAGCGACAAGAGGTACCTCGAGGAGCTCGTGGCGCGCGATGTGCCCACGGTGCCGACGCGGTTCATCGCGCCCGGCGACCCGGTCTCGCTCCCTTCGAGCGGTGGCTTCGTCGTCAAACCCTCGGTGTCGGCAGGGGCCCGGGACAGCGCCCGGTACACCCAGGAGCAGCGGCCCGCGGCCGAAGCCCACGTACGGAGCCTGCAGGCCGGCGGGCAGAGCGCGATGGTCCAGCCCTACATGGAGCGCATCGTCGAGGGTGAGCGTGCGCTGGTCTTCGTGGGCGGGGAGTTCAGCCATGGCGTGCGCAAGGGGCCCGTGCTCACCGACACCGGCCGGGTCGACAACGGCCGCACACCCCACCCGGACCTGGTGGAGCACGTGCCTGACACGGCCGAGCTCGCCGTGGCCCGGGCCGCTCTGTCCGCGGCGTACGGGGCTTCGGGCTCCGCGGGCGCTCCCCTGTTGTACGCGCGGGTGGACCTGGCACTGGACAGGGGCGGTTCGCCGGTCGTGATGGAGCTGGAGCTCATCGAGCCCAACCTCTTCCTCACCCGGACCGAAGGCGGCCTGCGCCGCTTCGCCGACGCCGTCGGCCGCCTCTGAGGGCGCGGCCGCGAACGGGTACGCCGGCGCGGCCGCGCCGTGGACCGGCGCGGCCGCCCTCGTACGCGGTCATGGCCGCCCCCGTACGCCGTTACGGCCGCCCTCGTGGACCGGCGCGCCCCGGGCCCCCGCGCGTCAGCGCGGCCCCCGCCGTCCGTCCGTCGGGCCGCCCTCGCGCGTCCGCGCCGGCGGGCGCAGGGACTGGCGGACCGACCAGATCACCGAGACCAGCGGCACCGCCACCACGGCTCCCACGATCCCGGCGGCGATGGCTCCCGCGACCACCGACAGGGCCACCACCATGGGGTGCAGGCGTACGGCCCAGCTCATCACCAGGGGATGGAGCAGGTGCCCCTCGATCTGGCCGATGACCACGATGAGCACGATCACCAGGCCGGCCACGAGCGGCCCCTGGGCGGCGAGCGCGACGATGGCGGCCACGCCGAGGGCCACCGGGGAGCCGACGAGCGGGACGAACGCCGCGAAGAACTCCAGCAGCGCGAGCGGAACGGCCAGCGGGACGCCCAGGACGAACAGCGCGACGCACACCAGGATGGCGTTGGTCGCCGCCACGAGCACGATGCCGCGGGTGTATCCCGTGAAGGTCCGCCACGCCGCCTTCCCGGCCCCTCGCACCCGCTCCCGCACGCCCTGCGGCAGCTGTTCGCAGAACCAGCCCCACTGCCGGTCGCCCGAGTGGATGAAGAAGACCGAACAGAACAGCCCGAGGGCCGCGACGGTGAGCACCGCCACGACCCGACCCGCCCCGCTGACCGCGGTGTTCAGCAGGGTCGATCGGTGGCTGGAGAGGTACGTGCCGATCTTGGACTGGAGATCGCTCAGCACGTTCGAGTCCAGCCGGAAGGGCGGTCCGCTGAGCCAGGTCTGGATCCGGTCCAGTCCTTGCCTGAACTCCCGCACCAGTGAGGGCCACTCGTTCGCCACCGACTCGCCGACCAGGGCGAAGGCCCCGAGCACGAGGAGCGCACTGACGACCAGCACGAGGGCCACCGCGAGCGGTCGGGGCATGATCCGGTCCAGCCGGTCGGCGGCAGGGCGCAGCATCGCGGCCGCCACCAGGCCGAGGAAGAGGGCCAAGGCGATCTCGTGGAACTTTCCCAGGACCGAGAAGACGGCGTAGGCCACGGCGCCCACGACCAGGATCCGCCAGGCGTACGCGGCGGCCGTCCGCAGGATCGGGGGCACCGGCGCGTCCACGCCGGGCCGCCGTCCGCGGCGCGGGCCGGGCGGGCGCCGGGCCGGCCGCGTCACGAGTCGCCTGGTCATGTGCGGCCGCACCTCCGAGGTGTGTTGGTCACCACGGGCTATCACCCCGCCGGCGCCCGCTCCGCGCGCCGCGCAGCGCGTTCGCCCGAAGGCGTCATGCGCGCTGGGCCGAAGGAGCCCACGGGACGTTGCCCGCCCCACCGAGACCTCGCTGGTCAAGAGGGGTTTCCCGACGGGGGTGCGCGACCGGCAACGGGAAACCCGTCGACCTCCGGGTCCGCCCGGGACAGGCTGAAGGTGTCAGCACGTCAGCACGGAGCAAGACCCACAAGGGGACATCATGCGCAAGATGATCCGCGGCGCCGCCGCGTTCGCCACCGCCACGGCCGCCGTTGTCGCACTGAGCGGCGCCGCCGGCGCCCAGCCGGCCAACCCGTGGGCGGGCTGCCCGGACGGAGCGGTCTGCATCTACCCGCAGAACCAGAACCCCGCCGTGAAGCCGAGCCACGTGTTCTACAGCTACGGGGCCCACAACCTGAGCAACCAGTACGGCAACCACTGGGTGCTCAACAACCAGACCGGCGGCGCCGGCGCCCGCCTGTGCACCGGCTCCAACGGGGTCAACTGCGGCAACTCCATCGCCCAGGGCACCGGCGTCTACGCCGACCTCGGACCGATCAACTCGATCACCCTCCACCGCTGACCGGTCCCCGAGGGACGGCGCAACGACCGCGCACGCGTTCGCCCGTTCGCAAGGACGTTCCGGCGCCGGCCGCCCGGCCCGCTCCGGAGCGTCCTCCTTTCCCGCCACGCCCCGCGCACGGCCGGTCGGCCACCCCTCCCCCGCGCTAGCCTGGGCCTCTGCCTCTCACTGCCTGGGCGCGCACTGCCATGGGGGACGTCTTGGGGGATCCGCACCGCGGACGGGCCACCGGCCGGCCGTACACGCCGGACGACGCATCGGACGACTCTGCCGACGGCGCCGCGCCGCACTTTCCCGCCCAACTGCGGCGGCTTCGGGTGCAGCGCGGCCTGTCGCTCTCCGACCTGGCCCGCCGGACGCACTACAGCAAGGGCTACCTGAGCAAGATCGAGACCGGCGCGAAGCCGGCCACCGTCGACGTGGCGCGCAGCTGCGACCGGGCCCTGGACGCGGAGGGCGAACTCCTGCGCCTGCTGCCGGAGAGCGCGGAGTCGGATCGGCTGCCCGGGGCCCGTTCCGCCGACCGATCCGCCGACAGATCCGCGGGCCGATCCGCGGCGCCGCCCGGCGCCCCGCCGGGCGGACCCCGGTCGCAGGGTCCCCAGTCGGACGGCGAGTGTCCCTACCGTGGCCTGGCCTCGTTCACCCCCCGGGAGGCGGGGTGGTTCTTCGGCCGGGAGCGGGCCACCGCCGCCCTCGTCGAGCGGGTCCACGAACGCCTCGGCCACGGGCCCCTGCTGCTCGTCGCCCGCTCGGGCGCCGGCAAGTCCTCCCTGCTCAGCGCCGGTCTGGTGCCGGCCCTCGGGCGCGGCGGCTTCCCCGTCGCGGGCGCCGACGGCTGGCCGGTGGTCCGGTTCACCCCCACGGCGCACCCGCTGCGCGAGCTGGCCGACGCCACCGCCAGGGCCCTGGGCGAAGACATCGGCCACACCCCCGGGGAACTCGGCGCCCGGCCCGAGCTGTTGCTCGAAGCGGTTCACCGGCTGTCGAACGCTGCCGGGGCCTTCCCCCCGCGGGCGGGCGGCCGCCCTCTCCCGACCGTGCGGCCCGTGTTGCTGGTCGACCAGTTCGAAGAGCTGTTCACGCTCTGCCCGGACGAGGACGAGCGGCGCGCCTTCGTACGGCTGCTCTGCGCCGTGGCCCGGTCCCGGCCCGCGCTGACCGGGTACGACCCCGCCGTCGTCGTGCTCGGCGTGCGGGCCGATTTCTCCGGGGACTGCCTGGAACTTCCCGAGCTGGCCGCCGTCTTCACCGACGGACTGTTCGTGCTGCCTCCGATGTCCGTGGCGGAGTTGCGGGAGTCGATCACGCGCCCGGCGGAGCTCGCCGGTCTCACCCTGGAACCGGGGCTCGTCCCGCTGCTGCTACGGGACGCCGGCGTACGCGAGGGAGCGGGCCGGAGCGGGCGGAGCGAGCGGCCCGGCCTGCCGGAGGTCGGACGGGAGAACGGGCCGGAGGGCGGGTTCGAGGGCGGACCGGAGAGCGGACCGGAGAGCAGGCCGGGGGACGCGCCCTGCGGCGCCCTGCCCCTGATGTCCCACGCGCTGATGGCCACCTGGCAGCGGCGTGAGGGAGCCGCGCTCACCGTCGCCGGATACGAGTACGCCGGCGGCATCCAGGGCGCCGTCGCGCAGAGCGCCGAGCAGGTCTTCGCCCGCCTGTACCCGGCCGAGCAGCGGACGATCCGGCGGCTCCTCGTACGGCTCGTCCACATCGCCGACGGCGCCGGGCCGGCCCGGCGCCGGGTGAGCCGGACCGACCTGCTCGAAGGGCAGGACGACGCCGACCGGGCGGCGGCCGCCCTCGACGCGTTCGTCCGGGCCCGGCTGATCACCACGGACAGCGACACCGTCGAGATCACCCACGAAGCCCTGCTGCACGCGTGGCCCCGGCTGCGCGGCTGGATCCATGCCGACCGGGCCGGACTCCTGGTCCACCAGCAGTTGTCCCAGGCCGCCGAGGAATGGGCGCGCGAGGGCCACGATCCGTCCGTCCTCTACCGCGGTACCCGCCTCGCCACCGCCCGCGCCTGGGCCGAGGACCTCGACGGCGGCAGCACCCTCGGCGCCCGGGAGGCGGCCTTCCTGCGGGCCGGCCTGGCCGCGCAGGACACCCGCAGGCGACAGGCCGGACGCCAAGTCCGGCTGCAGCAGCGGATGCTGGCCACCCTTCTGGTCCTGCTCGTACTGGCGCTGGGCGCCGGCAGCGTGGCGTACCAGCAGCGCTCCGGGGCGCTCAGCCAGGAGCGCACTGCCCGTTCGCAGGCCCTCGCCGTGCGGTCGCTCTCGCTGGCCGCCGGCCAGCCCGAGGCCTCGATGGTGCTCGCGGAGGAGGCGTACCGCACCGAGGCGACGAGCGAGGCGCGCGGCGCCCTGCTCAGCACCCAGTCCCAGCCGTTCCTGGCCCGGCTCGGCGAGCACGGCGGACCGGTCAACGCGGTGGCCTTCGCCCCGGGCGGGGGCCTGTTGGCCACGGCCGGATCCGACGGGAAGGTCCTGCTGCGCCGGATGGCCGACCGTCGGAGGGTCGCGGCCTTCGCCATGCCCGGCCGGGTCCGTACGGTCGCCTTCAGCCCCGACGGGCGGACCCTGGCGGCCGGTTCCACCGACGGCCCGGTCCGGCTCTGGCCCACCTCCGGCACCGGGCCGGCGACCCTTCTGCCCCCGGGCACGACGGGTGCCAGGGCGATCGCCTTCGCCCCGGACGGGCGCACCCTCGCCGTCGCGGCCGCCGACGGGACCGTACAGCTGTGGGATCCGGCCGGCGACCACCGGGAGTTCGCGGCCCTGACCGGGCACGTCGGAAGGGTCGACGCCCTGGCCTACGCGCCGGACGGCCGCTCCCTGGTCTCGGCCGGGGCCGACCAGACCGTACGCCTGTGGGACACGGAGCGGGCCCGTCCGGTCGCCGTGATGGAGGGGCACACCGGAGAGGTGCTGGGCGCGGCCTTCGCCCCCGACGGACGGACGGTGGCCACCGGCGGAGTCGACCGGACCGTGCGGGTGTGGGACGTCGCCGCGCACCGGACGGTCGCCACGCTGACGGGGCACAGCGACGACGTCAACGCGGTCGTCTACACGCCGGACGGCACCACCGTCGTCAGCGGGAGCGGCGACGGCACCACTCGGCTGTGGGACGTCGGCAGCGGCCGGCTGACCGCGACGCTGGCCGGGCACACCGACTACGTACTGGCGGTCGCCGTGGATCCGGCGGGCGCCGTGCTGGCGACCGCCGCCTTCGACCAGTCCGTCGTGCTGTGGGACCTGCGGGGTCCCGTACTGACGGCCCGTCCGTTCACCGAGGTCTGGCACGCCGCGTACAGCCCCGACGGGAAACTGCTGGCCGCGGCCGGCGCCGATCACGCGGTGGCGTTGTGGGACGTACCCGGGCGCCGGGTCCTGGCCTCGCTCGCCGGGCACACCGAGACCGTGTTCTCGGTGGCGTTCGCACCGGACGGCCGCACCCTGGCCTCGGCCGGCGCCGACGGCACCGTACGCCTCTGGGACACCGCCACCCGCACCGCCCTCGCCACCCTCACCGGGCACGACGGCACCGTGTTCTCGGTGGCGTTCGCACCGGACGGCCGCACCCTGGCCTCGGCCGGTGCCGACGGCACCGTACGCCTCTGGGACACCGCCACCCGCACCGCCCTCACGACCCTCACCGGGCACACGGACTTCGTCAACGACGTCGCCTTCTCCCCCGACGGGCGCACGCTGGCCAGCGCCGGGGACGATCTGACCGTACGGCTGTGGGACGTGGCCGGGCGCCGCCCGCCGGCCGAACTCACGGGGCACGCGGGGGCGGTACGGGCGGTCGCGTTCAGCCCGGACGGGAAAGAGCTGGCCAGCAGCGGCAACGACGGCACGGTCCGGCTGTGGGACACGGGGCGCCGTCGCGTCACCACCGTCCTGACCGGGCACACCGGTTCCGCGCGGGGCGTCGCCTTCTCCCCCGACGGCCGGACGCTGGCCAGCAGCGGCAACGACCGCACGGTGCGGCTGTGGGACCTTCCCCGCCGCCGGCTCCGGGCCGCCCTGTCCGGTCATACGAATGCGGTGTGGGGCGTCGTGTTCTCCCCCGACGGGCGAACGGTGGCGAGCAGCAGCAACGACGGCACCGTGCGCCTGTGGAATCCGGATCCGGGTGCGCGGCTGGCGGACATCTGCCGGATGGCACTGCGACCCGGGCGCTCCGCACGCGCGTGTAGGTAGACCTGCACGCGGAGAGCGGCACGCTGACCGGTACGTGGACCTGGCGGGTGGTTTCCCAGGGGGTTTCCCGTTGCCCGTTCGGGGAGGGCCGCGTCCGGCCGTGGACGGGGCGCCGAGGCCGCCGTCAGGCTGGTCCCGGACGCGGCGCCCGCCAAGTGGCCTGCGGACGGACGTGCTTCGGCGCGGGGACAGCGCCCCTCCGCGGCGCGGCGTACCGGGCACCGAGCACCGAGCACCGAGCACCGAGCACCGAACAGCAAGTACCGAGCACCGAGCAGCACGCACCAGGAACGAGGTACTCCGCCATGCCCGACCGATCAGGTCCCCGCCGAACCGCACGCGTCGGCACCCTGCTCGCCTTCCTGGCCGTCCTCCTCTGGTCGCCCCCCGCCCCGGCGGCCGCCGAAGGCGCCTGCCGCGTTCTGGCCCCGGGAGCCTCGGCCGCGGCCGAGCGTGCCGTGGGCGCCGCCTGCGAACAGGTGGGCAGGGACGTCTGGTACACGTGGGGCGGCGGTCACGGCCAGCAGCCCGGTGCCACGTACGGGCAGGTGGACCCCACCGATCCGGCCAGCGAACACGATCCCGAACGGCTCGGATTCGACTGCTCGGGGCTCGTCCGCTACGCCTATGCCCGAGCGGCAGGGGCGGACGTCCTGGACGGGGTGGCCAGTCAGCAGTACTACACGCACCGGGCCGCCGGCCGTTTCACCGCCGCGCAGGGCCTCGCGCCGCTGCTCCCCGGCGATCTGCTCGTATGGGGCACCTCGCAGCGCCTGCACCACATCGCGCTCTACCTCGGCGCGGGCCACATGGCCGAGGCCAAGCAGTCGGGCACCAAGCTGATGGTCAGTGACGTCCGGCTGACCGGGGACTACTTCGGGGCGGTCCGCGTCGACACGGGCCCGGTCGACGGCCACGTCCTGCGCACCTGGGGCTCCGGCGTCTGGACCAAGGACCGGCCGTCGACGGCGGGCGCGCGCGTCTACGCCCTCCCTGGACCGACGACGATCCGCGTGGGGTGCCAGAAGCACGCGGAGGTGGTGACCTCCGACGGTTACAGCAACGACGCCTGGTCCTATCTCCCGGACTACGGGGCCTGGATGACGAACATCTACATCCAGGGGCCGGATTGGCTGGAAGACGTTCCTGTCTGCCACTGATCGTTTGTAGGCTCTCAAATGGCCCCACCGGGCCCAACTCCACCCTTAACCGACCAAGTCGAGGACAAAAGTGCGCTTTCCGTCCCATCAGCGACGCCTTGTCACCGGTGCCGCCCTGCTCGCCGTGATCGCCGGGGGCGTGCTGCCGGCCACCGCCGCTCACGCCGCCGCGCCCACCACGCCCGCCGCCCTGTCCCTGCCGCTGACCGCGCCCGGACAGGTGGCACCCGGACAGGTGGCGCCCGATCTGGAGGCGCTGACCCAGGCGCTGCGCAACACCACGGCGGCCGGAGCTCCCGGCGCGATGGCCCGCTTCACCGGTCCGGAGGGCGTCTCGACCCGGGTGGAGGGTGTCCGCGACCGGAGCACGGGCGCGGCGATGGACCCCGCGGCCCGCTTCCGGATCGGCAGCGTCACCAAGACGTTCTCCACCGTCGTCCTGCTCCAGCTGGTGGACGAGGGCAGGATCGAGCTGGACAAGCCGGTCAACAGCTACCTGCCGGGCCTGCTGCCCGACGACCGGATCACGGTGCGCCACCTGCTGACCCACCGCAGCGGCCTGGCGGACTACACGAACGCGATGTTCGAGCACACCGTTCCCGGCTTCGAGGCCGTCCGGAACAAGGTGTTCACCTACCGCGAGCTCGTCGGCCTCTCGCTCGCCGAGCCGAGGACCACCGAGCCCGGCGTGTCGTACAAGTACTCGAACACGAACATGGTCGTCGTGGGCATGCTGATCGAGAAGGCGACCGGCAAGGGGGTGGCCAAGGAGTACGAGCGGCGCATCATCAAGCCGCTCGGGCTGCGCAACACCTCGTACGTCCATCCCGGCACGGCCATCAAGGGCCTGCACGCCAACGGCTACCTGCACCCGGACGAGGCCGGCGCGCCGCTCGTCGACTCCACCGAGCAGACCGTCTCCTGGGCGCAGTCCGCCGGCGCGATGATCTCCAACGCGGCCGATCTCAGCACCTTCATGTCCGCGCTGGTCCGCGGCAGGCTGCTGCGCCCGGCCACCCTGGACGCCATGCTCACCATGACCCCGACCGACACGACGAACACCCGGTTCTACGGGCTGGGCCTGCGCCGCTACGACCTCTCCTGCGGCACCCAGGTGTACGGCCACACGGGCACGGTGCAGGGCTTCTACACCTACGCCTTCACCACCCGCGACGGCAAGCGCTCCCTCTCGGCGATGGCGAACACCTCCAACCGGGGCCAGGCCAACACCGCCTTGGGCGGCACCCTGGAGGCCGCCTTCTGCGGCAAGGCGCCCGCGGCCGGACCGGCCACCGCGCGCGGCTTCGCGTTCGCCCCGGCCGCGGCGGAGGCGGACCTCCCCGAGCGCGGCTGACGGCGATTCGCTCAGACCGAAGGCTCCTGCCCCTTTGCTTGGGGGCGGGAGCCGGGAATGCTGAACTCCGCAATCCCGCACGGGTGTTGTCCCGTGTGACCGATGAGGAGGACACGATGGCCGACGCACTGCCCGTGAAGCGTTCCCGGAGGGGGCCGGGCCCGCGGGCCCGCAGGATGCTCGCGGCCACGGCGGGGGCGGCGGCGCTGGTTCTCGCCGTCCCCGCGGTCGCGTACGCGGCGCCGCCCACGGCCCTGCCCGCCAACGCGGACGGGCTGGACCAGACCTTCCAGCCCGCCTTCGACTACGACCGGGACGGCTGCTACTCCACGCCCGCCATCGGGCCGGACGGCACCATCGCTCCGGGCCTCAAGCTGGGCGGTGACGTCAACGGCAGCTGCCGCGACCTCTCCGACCTGAACAACACCAACGGATACTCCCGTTCGAAGTGCAACAACGGCTGGTGCGCCGTCATGTACGCGCTCTACTTCGAGAAGGACCAGGTGTCGCTCGGCCCGGGCAGTGCCGGACACCGGCACGACTGGGAGCACGTCGTGGTGTGGATCCAGAACAACCAGGTCGCCTACGTCTCCACCTCGGAGCACGGGAACTTCAAGGTCCACGCCGCCTCGCAGATACGTTTCGACGGGACCCACCCGAAGATCGTCTACCACAAGGACGGGATCGGCACGCACTGCTTCCGGGCCGCGAACTCCAACGACGAGCCGCCGGAGAACCACAAGGGGACCTGGCAGTACCCGCCGCTGGTCGGCTGGAACGGGTACCCGGCGGGGCTGCGCGACAAGCTGAGCCAGGCCGATTTCGGCAGCGCCCTCCTCGGGATCAAGGACGGCCAGTTCAACGGCCACCTCGCCAAGGCCAAGCCCGCGGGCATCCCCTTCGACCCGAACGCGTGACGGCGGTGTGACGGACGTCTCGGACATCTCAGCCCTTCCGGACGTCTGGGATGTCCGATACGTCCGAGGCATTCAGGATGTACGCGACATCACGCACTTATCCGGACCCCCTGGCGACCCGCTCGGGGGCTCCGGGTAGGGTCGTCGTACGAGCGCGCCGCCCCGGCACCCCGGGGAGGCGCGAGGTCGGACGGCCGTCGATCACGGTGCGCTCCCCCGCCGTGCCGCCGTGCCGCCCCTCGGGCGCTGACCCGCACGGCGCGGCCGGGTGCCCCCGGCTCGACCGTCTCCGTCCCGCCCCTGCCCGGCCGCCGGCCGCCCTGCCCGGAAAATCACTGCCGCAATGACCACCGCGCTCCACCCGCCGTCCGCCCCCAGCACACCCGCTCCCGCCCCCACGCCGGCCCCGGAATCCCCCCGCCGCCGTGCGTTCGCCGGCCGGGCCCCCGCCCGGCCCACGGCCGCCGCCGCGGTCCACAGCATCAGCGCCGCGACCACGGTCCTGCTCTCGCTCGTGGCCATCGGAGCCGCGCTCCACGAGCCGATCCTGATTCCGCCCCTGGCCGCCAGCGCCGCGCTGGTCCACAGTGCCCCGACGCTGCCGCTGGCCCAGCCCCGCGGGGTCGTCCTCGGACACCTGCTGGGCGCCGCCGTCGGTTACGGGGTCCTGGCCCTGGCCGGGGGCAGCGCGTGGGCCGCCGCCGTGGCCGCCGGGGTCACGCTGGCGCTGGTCATGGCAGCGCGCACCCCGCATTCGCCCGCCTGCGCCACGGCCGTCGTGGTGGTCCTCCAGAGCCCGGCGCCCGCGCGGTTCGTCCCCCTGCTCTTCGGCTCGACCGTACTGATCGTCCTGACCGGGTACGCCGCCTCCCGCGTGCGACGCAAGGCGCCGAGGTATCCCGCGTACTGGTGGTAGCCGGGTGGCACGGGTGACGGTTCGAGATGCGCTCCCGGCCCGTGGCTGGTTCGCTAAAATCCGCCCGCTGTCCCCCACAGCGCCAGGAGTCGACATGAGTGCAGGCGAGTCCCACGGCCGGTCGCAGCAGCTGCGCGACAAGGCCCAGGAGCTGAACGAGGCGGCCACCCGGTCGACCGATCCCGACGAGAGCCGCCGGCTGCGGGACAAGGCCCGCCGGCTCCAGGAACAGAGCGAGCAGGAACGCGTCATCGACGACCCGGGCATGGACCTGCGGTAACCGGCCCCCGGGTCCCGGCGGGGCGGCGGAACCCGCGGCCCCGCGCGGACCGGCCACCGGTCCCCGGCAGCTGCCGAGCGGCGACTACGGAGCCGCCGTCACCGGAGCCTCGTCGAGCTCCCACGCGTGGCGCTTGAATTCGCGGGCGAAGTCCGCGTGGTCCTCCCACTGGCGGGCGATGCCCCGCAGCACGTCCCAGTGGTGCTCCACCGCCTGGTCGATGACCCGGCGGACGGCCGGTTCGGCCGTGGCCCGCTGCTCGATGAGCCCCTTGGCCACCGAGGCCTCGAGCGCCGCGTTGCGCAGCGCGCGCAGGGCCCGGGAGGTGTCGTCCATCGCGAAGCCGCTGTCGCTGCCCGTCTCCTCGGCGAAGAGCGGGGTCAGCCGCGCCTCGATGAACGCGGTGATCCGCTCGAAGTGACGTACGTCCATCGGTGGCTCCATCTCGGGTCGCTCTCGGTTGCCGGTGCGAGCCGGGCCCGCACCGTCGATCATTATCCCGCAGCCGGTGTCCCCCTCCCGCCCCGGGGCGGCCGTCTACGCTGGCGGCATGGACGAGTTGGACGGCGCGGAGGTCATCGCCTTCGCGGACGCGGAGGCCTTCGAGAACTGGCTGGCCACGCACCACACCCGGCACGCGGGCGTGTGGGTCAAGCTGGCGAAGAAGACGTCGGGCATCGCGTCGGTGTCCGCCGACGAGCTGGTCGACAGCGGACTCTGCTACGGCTGGATCTCCGGGCAGCGCCGGTCCCTCGACGAGCGGTACTACCTCCAGAAGTACGTGCCGCGCAGGCCCCGGAGCCTGTGGTCGCAGGTCAATGTCGACAAGGTCGCCGAGCTCACCGCTCTGGGGCGGATGCGGGAGCCGGGCCTCGCCGAGGTGCGCCGGGCCCAGCGGGACGGCCGTTGGACGGCGGCCTACGCCTCCCAGCGGACGGCGGAGGTCCCACCCGACGTCACGGCGGCGCTGGCGGCGGATCCCGCTGCCCGCGAAGCCTTCGAGGCGCTCGACCGGACCGGGCGGTACCTCGCGCTCCTGCCCGTCCTCCAGGCCCTGACGCCGGAGAGCCGCCGGGCCCGCCTGGACAAGGCCGTACGCCTCCTGGCGCGGGGCGGCACGGACTGACGCCGGGGTCCCTTCAGGGGGCCCGGACCTCCCGGGGCCGGCCGGAGCCGTCCACGCGGACCAGCAGCCCGCCCGGCGCGCCCGGGCCGGCCGACCCTCCCGGCGCGCCGACGCCTCCGTGGCCGAAGGTGACGTCCGTCGCGTCCGGAGCGAGCACGTCGACGGAGTACAGGAACAGCCGCTCCCGCACGGGCGGCCCGACGCCCGCCGCCTCGGCACGGCGCCGCCAGTGCGCGGGCGCCCCTGCGAGGGCGAAGTCCTTGAGGGCTTCGAGTTCCCCGAGGACGCGGCGGATGCGCGCCGCCGCCTCGTCGAGGCCGACCGGCTCGGAACCGGCGTCCGCGTCGGCCCCGCCGGGACCGATCGTCACCCCGCAGTCCGTAGCGCCGCCGGCTCCGGCCGGCGCGGCCGCCGGGTCCATCTCGATCACGCCGGTCAGCCGGCCTTCCGCGTCCGGGCGCAGGACCCCCAGCCACGGATGGCGGACGGGCCCGGCGAGCCGGGCGCAGCACGGGGCGAGCCGTTCCGAGACCAGACGTCCGCAGGTGGGACACAGGAGGTGGGCGAGACAGGCCGGGTCGCCGCCTTCCGGGAAGGTGTCCATGGCGTCAGCCTAGTGCGGTGGACCTTCCGGTCAGCACTGGGCGCGTCGGGGCCCTGCCGTCCTACCAGCGGACCGGGAAGCGCGTCACGCCGCGCATCAGGCTTCCCGCGTGCCAGAGGCGGGGGCCGGCCGCCGGGTCCTCGGTGAGGCCGGGGAAGCGTTCGAGCAGGGAGCGGATCGCGATGCGGCCCTCCATGCGGGCCAGCGGGGCGCCGATGCAGAAGTGCAGTCCGTGCCCGAAGGCCAGGTGGCCCTGGGGGGCGCGGCGGATGTCGAAGACGTCGGGCGCGGCGAAGCGCGCGGGGTCGCGGTCGGCCCCGGCCAGGGAGACGAGCACGGTGGCCCCCGCCGGGATGGTGGTGCCGCCGATGTCCAGGGCCTCGCGGGCATAGCGGTACGTGGAGTGCTGCACGGGGCCGTCGTAGCGGAGCATCTCCTCGACCGCGCCGTCGAGCAGTCCGTCGAAGTCGGCGCGCAGCGAGGCGAGTTCCCCGGGGTGGGCGAGCAGGGCGCGCACGCCGTTGGACACCAGGTTGACGGTGGTCTCGTGGCCCGCGACCAGCAGCAGGAAGGCCATCCCGATCAGCTCGTCGTGCGAGAGGGCGTCGCCGTCCTCGTCCCGGGTCCGGATCAGCGCGCTGAGCAGGTCCTGACCGGGATCCTTGGCCTTGGCCTCGACGAGCTCCGCGAGGTAGCCGCCGAGCTGCCGGTGCGCGGTGTTGTTCGGGGTCCCGGGGGCGGGGGCGACGACCTCGTTGGACCAGTACCGGAAGCGGGCACGGTCGAGATCGGGGACGCCGAGCAGTTCACAGATGACGGTCATCGGCAGCGGGAAGGCCAGCATGTCGATGAGGTCCCCGGAGCGCTCGGGCCGGGCGGCCATGGCGTCGAGGAGTTCGTCGGTGATCCGCTGGACGCGCGTGCGCATGCCGTCCATCCGCCGGGCGGTGAACTCCCGGGCGACCAGGCGGCGCAGCCGGGTGTGGTGCGGCGGGTCGGACTCCAGCATGTTGGAGTTCACGGCCGTGGCGAGTGTGCCGGGGAACGCGCCCGAGGTGCGCCAGTCCTTGGACAGGGCCGGGTGGCTGAGCGCCTGGCGCGCCTCTTCGTGGCCGACGACCAGCCAGCAGGGCTCGAACGCGTCGGCGGAGACGACGACCTCGTGGACCGGTCCGCTCTCGCGGAGTTTCGCGTAGAACGGGTACGGGTCGGCATCGAAGTCATCGGCACTGGCACTGATGTCCACTACTGGCATTCGACCACAGTAGAGCGGGAGTTGACGTGCGCAAGGGAGGATTTCCGGACACCCCGGGGCGACTCGCCGATCACGGTATTCTGCCGCCCTTGCCATACGAAAGAGGGGGGACGGTCATGACCACCGCACACGAGGTGCGCCGGACAACCGTGGACATCGCCACCCATGACGGCACGTCGGACGCCTATCTGGTCCAGCCCGAGGGCGAAGGCCCGCATCCCGGGGTCCTGCTGTACATGAACGCCCTCGGAGTGCGTCCGCACATCAAGTCGATGGCGGACCGGATCGCGGCGGCCGGCTATGTCGTCCTGGTGCCCAATCTCTTCTACCGCCACGGGCGCACGCCGGTGTTCGAACTGCCGGAGTTCGTCGACTTCGCCCGGCAGCCGGAGATGTTCGACCGGGTGGGTCCGGTCCTCGATTCCCTGACGCCCGAGCTCGCGATGCGCGACGCACCGGCCTATCTGGACTGGCTCGCCGGCTTCCCGGCGGTCTCCGCGGGTCCGGTCGCCCTCACGGGGTACTGCCTGGGCGCCCGGCTGGCGCTGCTGACGGCGGGTACGTATCCGGATCGGGTGGCGGCCGCGGCGGGGTTCCACGGCGGGGCCCTGGCCACCGAGGGGGTCGACAGTCCGCACCTGCTGGCGCACCGGGTGACGGCGGAGCTGTACTTCGGCCACGCCGACCAGGACCCGTCGCTGCCGGCCGAACAGATCGACCGGCTGGACAAGGCCCTGTCCGCCGCGGGCGTCCGCCACCGGACCGAGGTGTACGAGGGCGCGGCGCACGGATACACCCTGGCCGACACCACCAGCTACGACTCGGCCTCGGACGAGCGGCACTGGGCGGCACTGTTCGCGCTGCTCGACCGGACGTTCTGACGCGCGGGCGGCGGCCGTGGAGTGGGGAGGCGTCCTGCGACGCCTCCCCACCCCTCGGACCTGGAGGCAGACCCACAGGTCCCCCGGCTCCAGGGTCCCGGGTCCCGGGTCCCGGGTCCCGGGTCCCAGGTCCCAGGTCCCAGGTCATGCTGCCGCGCGGGTCGCCGGCACGCCTCCGGGCTGCCCACCAGCGAGACCGGGCGCCGCCGGGCCGGACGGTCACCGGGCCGGTCTGACGGCCGCTCCGGTGGCCGCTCCCCGAGCGGCCGGGCCGACTACTCGACGACGAGCTCGACCGAGATGTTGCCCCGGGTGGCCCGGGAGTAGGGGCAGACCTCGTGCGCCTGCTTGACCAGCAGGGCGCCGGTCTCGCCCGCCAGGGCGTCCGGGAGCTCCACGCGCAGGACGGCGGCCAGCCCGAAGCCCGCGCCGTCCTTGCCGATCGAGACTTCCGCGGTCACCGAGACATCGCTGGTGTCGACCTTGGCCTGGCGGCCGACCAGCCCGAGGGCACTGGCGAAGCAGGCCGCGTAGCCGGCCGCGAAGAGCTGCTCGGGGTTGGTGCCCTGGCCGTTCCCGCCGAGGGCCGGGGGCATGGCCAGCGCGAGGTCGATCTGACCGTCGGAGCTGACGGCGCGGCCCTCGCGGCCGTTGGCGGTGGCGACTGCGGTGTAGATCGCGTCCATCTCGGGGTTCCTCTCACAGGCGGGGGCGGGGCCATCGGTCGCTGACCTCGCTCCACCAATATGGCACACAATTAAGTTGTGCACAATTTAGTTGCCGGCATGGCACCCCGCGTACACTGGACCCCATGACCGAGCAGCCGATCGACACCCTCCCCGACCAGGACTTCCTGCGCCTCGACGGACAGATCTGCTTCGCCCTCGGCGCGGCGAACCGCGCTTTCGGAAGCCTCTACCGGGTGGTCCTGAAGGACCTCGGGCTCACCTACCCGCAGTACCTCGTGATGCTGGTGCTCTGGGAGCACGGTGAGATGCCGGTCAAACAGCTCGGACAGCACCTGCGGCTCGACTCGGGGACGCTGTCCCCCCTGCTCAAACGCCTGGAGGCGGCGGGCCTGATCTCCCGCGAGCGCAGCTCCCAGGACGAGCGGTCCGTGCACGCGCGGCTCACGGCGGCCGGTAGCGCCCTGCGCACCCGGGCCGTCGAGGTCCCCCGGCGCATCGCCGTGGCGACCGGCTTCGAGCTCGGCGAGATCAGGGACCTCCAGGACCGCCTGCGGCGGCTCACCGCCGCCCTGGACGCGGCGGTTCCGCAGGAGTAGGCGGATCCTGCGCGGTGGCGGGCGGCGGGCTCCACAGCGGGTGCTCGCGCCGCGCCCAGTCCGTGTCCACCTCGCCCGTCCGCATCCCGCGCCGGGCCTCCGGATCGGCCACGGCCTTCATGACGTGGCCGACGACGGCGACCGCCACGGCGATGGCCAGCCAGTCGTGGACGAAGGTCGCTCCCGTCCGCCAGCGCAGCGGGGCCAGGCCCGTGCACCACATCAGCAGGCCGGTGCCGAGCATCACCAGGGCCGCGCCGGCGCTCCAGCTCGCGTAGAGCTTCTGGCCCGCGTTGAACTTACCCGCCGGACGCGCCGACCGGCGGTGGTCGCGGCGCAGCGCGGATCGCAGCCAGGCCCGGTCGTGGGGGCCGAAGCGGTTCAGCCGGCGCAGGTCGGTCCGGAAGGCCCGGGATACGAGGCCCAGCAGCGCGGGGACCGGCAGCAGCAGCCCGGACCATTCGTGGACGGTGACCACGAGGTGGCGGCGGCCCACGAGTTCGGCGAGGGGCGGCAGGTAGAGACAGCCGGCCGTGACCAGACACACCCCCGCCACGGCCGCGGTGGCCCGGTGGACCCCGCGCTCGGCCGGGCTGAACCGGCGCACCCGGGCGGGGGGCCCGGCCGCGGGCCCGGCCCCGGACCCGGCCGGGCGGCCGGAGGAGCTGCCGTACGGGCGGCCGGAGGGAGTACCGGCGCGGGTGCCGGAGGGGGTATCGGAGGGGGAATCAGACCGTGGGTGCATCGTCGCGTCCGTTCGACTTGCCGACCCAGGCATCGACGTCGTAGCCGAGTTCCTCCCAGTAGCCGGGCTGTACGTCCTGGGTGAGGGTGATGCCGGACAGCCATTTCGCCGACTTGTAGAAGTACATGGGCGCCACGTAGAGGCGGACCGGGCCGCCGTGCGCGTGGCTGAGCGGCTTGTCCTGCATCGCGAGGGCGACCATGACGTCGTCGCGGCGGGCCTGCGGGATCGTGAGGCTCTCGGTGTAGGTGCCGTCGAAGCAGGTGAAGCGGATCGCGCGGGCCTCGGGGCGGACGCCGGCCGCGTCGAGGAGCCGGGTGAGCGGGACACCCTCGAACGGGGTGCCGGGGACCCGCCAGCCGGTGACGCACTGGACGTCGCGGACCACGCGGGTCTGCGGCAGCCCGCGCAGTGCGTCGAGGGTGTACGTGGCCGGGCGCTCGACCAGGCCGTCGACGGTGAGCCGGTAGTCCGCCGGGCCGCGCTCGGGAACCGAGGAGGCGACGGAGTAGTAGCGGAACCCGCCGCCGCCCGGCAGCAGCCCCGTCAGGCCCGTGGGGTCCTTCGTCGCGGCCTTGCCGAGCGTCGCGTCGAGACCGCTCTGCAACTGCGGTCCGGCGGCCAGGCCGAGCGCGCCGAGCCCCACCATGCCGAGGACGAGCCGCCGGCCGACGGGGGCACCGCGGCCGTCGGAGCCGGAGGGGTCGGCCGGATCGGCGGGGGCGACCGGATCGGAGGGGCCGGCGGGGGCGGACGGGTCGTGCGGGTGGCCGGGATCGGCTTCCGGTTCTCTGCTCACGTGCCGATTCGACCACCCGCCGCACTCCCTGACCAGGGTTCGCGGACCACCGTCAGACTTCCGTCAGATCCGTCAGACTTCCGTTCAGACTTCCGTCGGATTTCCGGTACGTCCGTCGGCGGCGCCGCCGGCCGCGCTCCGGCCGGTGCGACCGCGTCAGCCCCGGAAGTCCTCGGGGCGCTCCGGCGAAGCCTCCGCGAGCGCCTTGATCACGGCCTGCGTGCCGGCGCGGAGTCCGTAGACCGGGGTACCGGGCTGCTGGCGCCAGGAGTCGTCGATGCCGCCCGAGTCGACCGTGTCGAAGCCGAGTTCGTCGATGAGGGCCCGTACCGTCTTCTTCGCCTCTTCGTCGTCACCGGCGACGGGCAGGGCCTGCCGGTCCGGGTGGCCGGCTTCGAGCGGCCTGGCCAGGATGTCCTCGGCGTAGGTGCCGTTGAAGGCCTTGACGACGGGGTGCCCGAGGTGGCCCTCGGTCCACCGGCTCTCGGTGAGGCCCTCGTCCTCGATGGCGGGGATCCGGCCGTCGCGCTGGCGGGGGTAGTAGTTCCCGGTGTCGATGACCACGAAGCCGGGCGCCGCCCCGTCGAAGAGGCCGGAGGGCAGGTCCGGGACGTTCTTCAGCGGGACCGTCACGACGACGACCTCGGCCCCACGGGCGGCCTCGGCGACGGTGACCGGGGTGGCGCCGGTTTCCTCGGCGAGGGCGGTCAGCGTTTCGGGGCCGCGCGAGTTGGCGACCGCCACGTCGTGTCCGAGGGCGGTGAGGCGGCGGGTGAGGTTGCCCCCGATGTTGCCCGCGCCGATGATGCCGATCTTCATGAGCTCTCCCGTGCGTCCAGGGGTGTTCGGATGTCTCGATGATCCGAACCACCCCCGGGCGCAGGGCATTCCGCCCCGGCCCGACGGGTTCCTCCGGCCGGGCCCGCGCGCGGCGGGTCCGGCCGGAGTGCGGGACTACGCCCCGCTCGCCTCGAGCATGTCCTCGCGCTCGACGAGCTTCACGCGCGCGCGGCCCTGCGGCTCGCCCAGCGCCTTCTCGGCGGCGTCGAGCTTGTACCAGCCCTCCCACGTGGTGAAGCGGATCTCCCGCGCGGTGAGGAAGGCCTCGACCGCCTCCGGCGCCGGCGTGGCCGGCGTCAGCAGGCGGCCGCCCTGGTGGTCGGCGAGGAGGCTGGCGACCGTCTCGTTCGCGTCGCCCTTGGTGTGGCCGATCAGGCCGATGGGGCCGCGGCGGATCCAGCCGGTGACGTACGTGGACGCCAGGTGTGCGCCCGCTTCGATGACGCGGCCCGCCTCGTCCGGAACCGTGCCGGACTCGACGTCCCAGGGCAGCTTGGGCAGCTCGTCGGAGAGGTAACCGACGGCGCGGTAGACGGACTGGACGTCCCAGTCGGTGAACTGCCCGGTGCCCTTGACGTTGCCGGTGCCGTCCAGCTCGGTGCGCTCGGTGCGCAGGCCGACGACCTTGCCGTCCTCGCCGAGGATCTCCGTGGGCGACTCGAAGAAGTGCAGGAAGAGCTTGTGCGGGCGGTCGCCGATGTCGCGGATCGCCCAGTTCTCGAGGGTCTTGGCGACCATGTCCGCCTGCTTGTTGGAGCGGCGGGTGGTGATCGAACCCTCGTCGTAGTCGATGTCCTCGGGGTTGACGATGACCTCGATGTTCGGCGAGTGGTCCAGCTCGCGCAGCTCCATCGGGCTGAACTTGGCCTGGGCGGGCCCGCGGCGGCCGAACACGTGGACCTCGAGCGCCTTGTTGGCCTTCAGTCCGTCGTGGACGTTCGCCGGGATCTCGGTCGGCAGCAGCTCGTCGGCGGTCTTGGCGAGGATGCGCGCGACGTCGAGGGCGACGTTGCCGACGCCGAGGACGGCGACCTTCTCGGCCTCGAGCGACCAGGTGCGCGGGACGTCGGGGTGCCCGTCGTACCAGGAGACGAAGTCGGCGGCGCCGTAGGACCCCTCGAGCTCGACGCCCGGGATGCTGAGGGCGCGGTCCGCGGTGGCGCCCGTGGAGAAGATCACGGCGTCGTAGAACGAGTGCAGCTCGTCGAGGCTGATGTCGTTCGGGTAGTCGACGTTGCCGAAGAGGCGGACCTGGGGCTTGTCGAGCACCTGGTGGAGGGCGGTGATGATGCCCTTGATGCGCGGGTGGTCGGGGGCGACGCCGTAGCGGATCAGGCCGAAGGGCGCGGGCATCCGCTCGAAGATGTCGATGGACACACCGGGCTCGGTGGCCGCCTCGGACTTCAGCAGGGCGTCCGCGGCGTAGATGCCTGCGGGGCCGGCACCGACGATTGCTACCCGCAGGGGGCGAGGCATGGCTGTTCCCTTCGAACGACGAACATACGCGATCAAGGAAACCCTAAACTGAGGCAAGCCTAACCCAGCACCCGCCCCTTGGTTATGACCATATAACCTTGACTTATGCCCTCCCCAAGCCAGCCTTGGGGCGCGCGTGGGCGGCACGGGCCGTGAGCTGGCCCTGGACGAACGCGTCGGTGTCGGGCGAGTACGGGCCGCCGTGGTCGACGAGCAGTTCCGCTATGCGCCGCCATTCCGCCACGGCCGCGCGTGCGGCGCTGTGTGCACCTTCCGGATCACCCTCGGCGGCGCCCTCGCCGGCCGCCTCGTCGCGGCGCTCGAGGGCTTCCTCGGCCTCCTCGAGGGCCTCGACGCACTCGTGGTGGCTCATGCCGGTGGCGCGCTCCCGCACCTGGGCGCGGGCCGCGCGCTCGGCATCGGAGGGGACGTGCGGCTCGTTCGCGGCGTCGTCGGTCATCGTGATCCTGCCCTCTGCATTCGGTCTCGGTCGTCGTTCCGGTTCCGCCGGTGCGGATGGTGTGGATGGTGCGTCTGGTGCGGACGGTGTGGCTGGTTCGGCTGGTGCGGTCACCACGATCCGGTCAGGACCGTCACCGGAGGGCTCCCGCCCGCGCGGACGGTGAGCGTGCCGGTGTCCCCGTACACCTCGTGCCGCCAGGCCGCGAAGACACGTATCACCCCGCGCGCGTCCTCGGCCCGGCCCTTGCCCACCTCGCGGGAGGTGAAGGACACCTCCGCCAGACCGGTCCCGCGCACCTTGCGGACGCGGGCGTCGGCGGTGCCGTTCGCCTGCACGTCGGGGTCCGAGGCGGTCCGGTGGGCGGCGTAGTAGGCGAAGAAGTCCGCCGTCATGTCGAACCACCCGGCCGCACCGCATGGCCCGGCCCCGTTCGTGACGGCCCCGCCGGTGGCGCCGCCGGACGCGGCGCTCCCGTCGGTGGGCGGACCGGGTGTCCCCGTGTCCTGGTCGGTGGGCGGGTCCGGCGGGCCGGTGTCCCCGTCGGTCGGGGGCCCGGCGTGAGCGCCCGTCTCCCCGTCGGTGGGCGGGCCGGCGTGCGGCCCCGTCTCCTGATCGGTCGGCGGGCCCGCGTAGCCGCCCGTCTGATCCTCCGTCGGAAGGTCCGGAGCGACCGTGCCCGAGCCCCCGCCCGTCGTCCGGTCCAGATCGCAGACGTACGGAGCGGGCGTCGTCACGGGGGCGGGCCCGGCTGCCTCCCCCGCCCGTACGGTGCCGCAGGCCGTGAGCGCGGCGCACAGCAGCCCCGCCAGCGCGGCCAGGGCCAGGTGTCCCCTCGGTGCTGCGGCAGTTGCCGTCATCTCGGCCGTCACCCCCTTCGGCAGTAAGGACGGGGCTCACGGTAGCCGTGGTTCCCCGAGGGCCGCCGATCGGGGCCGGTGCCGGGCGTGGTACCCCTGTTCCGCATGGAAACCGACCGCGCCCGCCCCGGGGATCCCGGGATGCTCCGCGCCGCCCTCGACATCGCCGCGTGCCGCGGCCGGACCGCCGGAACCCCTTCGTCGGACGCCGCATGAGGGGAACTCCCACCGCGGCTCCCCGTCCGCTCCTGTTCCTCGACGTCGACGGGCCGCTCATCCCCTTCGGGGGGACGGGCGCTTACCCCGTCCACGAGGCCCCCGGAGCCGTCGGCGGCTCGGCGCTCGCGGACGGAGGCCATCCGCTCCTGTCCCGGGTCGATCCGGCGCTCGGGCCCCGCCTCGCCGCACTGCCCTGCGCACTGGTGTGGGCCACGACCTGGGGGGAGGACGCGAACCTGGCCCTCGGCCCACGCCTCGGACTGCCGGAACTGGCGGTGGTGGACTGGCCCGAACCCGGCGCCGAGGACGGCCGGGGCGGGACGCACTGGAAGACACCCGGCCTCGTCGGCCGGGCGGCGGGCCGGGCGTTCGTCTGGGTCGACGACGAGATCACCTGCGCGGACCGCCTCTACGTCCGCGCCCACCACCCGGGACCGGCCCTCCTGTACCGCGTCGACGCCCGAGTCGGCCTCGGGGAGGCGGACTTCGCGGTGCTCGAGGGGTGGCTGCGCGACCACGGGCCCACGCCGTCCGCAGGACCCGGGCAGCGCGGCGGCCGGTGACCGGATGCGGCCGCGACGGGGGCGCGTGCGCGCGGGGAGTGGACGGCCGTCCGAAATGGGTAGGCTTCCCGGGACATCGTGCACGGCGGGTTCGGGGTGGGGTAATGGCACATCAGATACGGCTTCCCGGTGCGGTACTGGCGGTCTCACTGCTGCTGGGTCTGGCCGGATGTTCCGGAGCCGGCGGCACCGGGGCCGGCAGGACCCCGGCCGACGGGGGCAAACCGGGTGGATCGGCGCCCGTTGCGTCCGCGCCCGCCGACGGCAAGCCCGCCTCCGGTGACGTACTGCCCGGCCTGCTCTCCACGGCCGCCGCCCGGACCCAGCTCGCCGCGCTCAAGGTGGCCCCGCCGGGGACCATGTCGGGCTACAGCCGGGCCAAGTTCACGCACTGGGCGGAGCAGGGCGACAAGTGCGACACCCGCGAAGTCGTCCTCCAGCGGGACGGCAAGGGGGTCGCCCGGGACGCCGAGTGCAAGGCCGTGTCCGGGACGTGGAAGAGCCTGTACGACGGGGTGGTGGTGACCGAGGCCGCGAAGATGGACATCGACCACATGGTGCCCCTCGCCGAGGGCTGGCGCTCGGGCGCCGCGGGATGGGACGCCGCCAAGCGCAAGGCGTTCGCCAACGACCTGACCCACCCCCAGCTCCTGGCGGTGACCGCCTCCTCGAACCGGTCCAAGGGCGATCAGAGCCCCGATCTGTGGCAGCCGCCGTCGAAGGACGCCTGGTGCCAGTACGGGCGGGCGTGGACGACGGTGAAGTCCGCGTACGGCCTGACCGCCACCGAACCGGAGAAGAAGATGCTCGCCACCATGCTGGACACCTGCACGGCCTGACACCGGCCACCCCGCCCCCGCCGATCTCCGATCTCCGATCTCCGCGCCTACGGCACCGCGACCCCCAGCGGCCGGGATCCCGCCGCGAGCCGGCGGCTGCTCCCCGTGTCGAGGCCCACGACGGTCCGCCCGTCGGCCGACATCCGGGTCGGCCGACCGGTGGACGCGGACGGTACGGATACCCGCGGACGCGGGCGCGGGCGACGGTCCGCTCAGCCCTCGTACTCCGTCAGGTCGATGCCGTGGATGTTCAGCAGCGCCCCGGAATCCGGGTGGCTGGTGTCCTTCTCGGCGGTCATCCCCAGCTTGCGGATCACGTTCTCGGACTCGTCGTTGCCGGCCCGGTTGACGGCGACGACCCGGTCCAGACCCCGGTCCTGGACGGCGAACTCCAGCGTGGCGTGCGCGGCCTCGGAGCCGTATCCCTGGCCCCAGTAGGAGCGGCCGAGGCGCCAGGTGATCTCCGCCGCGGGCAGGACCTCGGGGAGCCACCAGGGCATGGAGAGCCCGACGGCGCCGATCAGCTCGCCGGAGGCCAGCAGCTCCACGGCGAAGATCCCGAACCCCTCCTCGTCCCACTCGTCCTCCCACCGCTCGATGGTCTCGGCGGTCTCCTCCAGGTCGAGGGTCTCGCCGTCGCCGATCCAGCGCATCACCTCGGGGTCGGCGTGGATCTCCGACAGGGGGACGAGGTCGTCCTCGGACCAGCGGCGGAGGAGGAGGCGGGGGGTACGGATCTCGGTCATGGAGCCCATCCTGCCCAACGCTCCCGGCAAGGGGTAATCGGGGCCCGTCCCCACCGCCCGCCGCCCTCGTGGACCCGCTCCCGTCAGGTCTCCCGCTACGGCTCCCGCGCGGCGTCGGCCGCCGCCGCGGTCCGCACCGGCCCTGCGGCCGCCGGGACGGTGATCGCGTCGAGCTTGTCCCGCAGATAGGTGTGCGAGTCGACCGGCTCGTGCGCGATACGGCCGATCGGCGCCGGAAGGGACTCCACGCGGGTGTGCGCGTCGCACTCGTAGAAGTAGACCAGTGAGACGAGCTCCTCGCCCGGGGCGTGCGCGGGCGGCGGCAGTACCCGGTGCCGGCCCGCGCGCCAGCGGTCGCCCGTCCAGCGCGCCATCAGATCGCCGATGTTCACGGTGAGCGCGCCCGGATCGTAGGGGGCGTCCTGCCAGCCCTCGGCGTCGGTGTGGATCTGGAGTCCGCCCGCACCCGGTTGCCGGTCCAGGACGGTCACCGTGCCGAAGTCGGTGTGCGCGCCGATGCGGAACTGGCCCGGCAGCGGGGGGCCGAGCAGCTCCGTGCCCGGGTACCAGTTGAGGTTGAACCCCCAGGTGGGGTGGCCCGTGTGCCGGGTGAAATGGTCCGGATCCAGCCGGAGGGCGCAGGCCAGCAGCTCCAGCAGCTCGTCGGAGAGCGTCCGCATCGCGGCCAGGTACTCCGCCACGAGCGGCCGGAGCCCGGGCACCTCGGCCGGCCACGCGTTCGGCCGGAACCACTCGGCGTCCACCGACGGGATCCCGGTGGGGTCCTCGGCCGCGCAGGACCACGACTCCTTGAGGTCCGGCGGGGAGGCCGCGCCCTCCGCGTAGCTGTTGGCCTCCGCTCCCGGGCCCAGCCAGCCGCGGCCGCCGACGGCGACGGCGTACGGGGCCTTGGCGGCGGCCGGGAGCCGGAAGAACGTGCGCGCCGCCTCGCGGATCCGCTCCGGCAGCTCCGGGCCCACCCCGTGGCCGCTCACCAGGAGGAATCCGGCCACTTGGAGGGCCTCGTCGACCCTCGAGGCGATGCGCCGGCGCTCCTCGGGCCCGCCGGCGCGCCAGGGGCCGAGATCGATCACGGGGACCTGAGAACTCACCACGGCGGTACCTGCCTTCCGAGTCGGGGCCGGCCCGGCCAGGGGCGTCCGGTGCATCGGCCCGGTCGGGTCCGGTGCCCTGCCCGATCCCGTTTCCTTCGGAGAGCTCCTAGACCCCCGCGTCGCGCAGGGCGTAACGGACCAGGCCTTCCCCGGTGCCGGCCTCGGTGAAACCGACCCGCCGCAACACCCCGTGGGAGGGCGCGTTGTCCTCGTCCACCGTGGCCGCCAGCAGGGTGAGGCCCGGCTGACCGAAGGCCCAGGCGGAGAGCGCCTTCAGCGCCTCGGTGGCGTAGCCGTTGCCGCGCGCCGAGGGGACGAGGTCGTAGCCGGTCTCGGCCCGGCCGTCGGCGTCCGGGGCGCCGTGGAAGCCCATGCCGCCGATGGCCCGCCGGTCGCTCGCGCGGACGATGACGTACGGGCCCCAGCCCGGCCGGTAGGTACCCGCCTCGCGTGCCTTCGTGACGCTCCCGGCGGCGCGCCGGGTGCCTTCGCCGGGGCCGTCCTCGGCCCAGACGAAACCGCCGGTGCCGCCCGCGTGCAGATCCGCCGCGACCACGGGGCTCATGTCGCAGAGCAGCACGCGCTCGGCCACGACCGGCGCGGCGTACCAGCGCCAGACCGTCTGCCGTGCCCGGCCCGGGAGTTCACCCCGGCCCGTGGCCCACAGCAGGGTCCGCCAGGCGTCGCCGTCGTCGGCGCCCTCGCCGCGCGGTACGTGCGGGAAGAGCCGTTCCAGGACCCTCGCGGGCAGGTCGGCGTCCGGCTCCCAGTCGTGGACGCCGAGTCCGCCGAGGATGTCGTGGGTGTGCAGCAGGGTCTCGACGATTCCCATCGCGGCGAAGCCGTCCGCGGCCGCCGTGCCGTACGGGTGCCAGGCACGGGCGCCGGGCCCGGCGAGGGCCACGGCGGCGGACAGGAACCCGCCGGACGCCTCGATCATGTCGACGAGGCCGGCGGGGCCGGTTCCCTCCTCGGCCCGGATCTCCAGGGGGACGTACCCGTCGCGCGCGCGGACCGTGAGCTGGGCGGCGTAGGCCGCGAAGTCCTCCGTCACGTGGACGGCGGTGTCGTGGCAGCTCCACTCCAGACCTGCGGCCGGGACGGTCCAGTCGAGGTGCGCCACCTCGCGCAGGGCGCGCGTGGTGAGCGAGACCGCCGCGTCGATGTCCTGGGAATCCATGATCTTCATACGCGCACCTTAGGAGGGGGTGCGCATACCGCCAAGGGGGTATCCGGGCCACCGACGGTTCCTCCCGGTGGCGGGACCGGCGGGCGCCGGCCGCGTGATCCGGACGGGCGCTCTGCACGCTCACGGGTTCGCGGGCGGCGGACGGCGGGACCGGGTCGGCGCCGGGGTCCCGGCCCCGCTCCGCTTCCGATTTCGGGTCCGGGGCGGGTTCCGGGGCGGATTCCGGGTCCGGGTCCAGTCGATGAGGTCTGCCGCCGACCAGGTGTTGACGACCCGGTCGGCCGTCACCCCGCATTCCAGGGCCCGTTCACAGCCGGTGGTCTGCCAGTCGAGCTGGCCCGGGGCGTGGGCGTCGGTGTCGATCGCGAAGAAGGCGCCGGCGGCGACGGCGAGCCGCAGCAGGCGGCGCGGCGGGTCGAGCCGCTCGGGCCTGCTGTTGATCTCCACCGCGGCGCCGGACTCCGCGCAGGCCGCGAAGACGGCCTCGGCGTCGAACTGCGACTCGGGGCGGGTCCTGCCCGTCACCAGCCGCCCCGTGCAGTGGCCGAGGACGTCCAGGTGCGGGTTGCGCACGGCGGCGATCATCCGCCGGGTCATGGCGGGGGCGTCCATCCGGAGCTTGGAGTGGACGGAGCCCACCACCAGGTCGACCTCCGCGAGGAGTTCGGGCTCCTGGTCGAGCGAGCCGTCGGCGAGGATGTCGCACTCGATGCCGGTGAGCAGCCGGAACGGGGCCCAGGCCGCGTTGAGTTCGGCCACCGTGCGCAGCTGCTCGCGCAACCGCTCCGGGGAGAGCCCGCGGGCGATCTTCAGGCTCGGCGAGTGGTCGGTGAGCACCGCCCAGTCGTGCCCGAGCAGGGCCGCGGCCCGTCCCATCGCCTCGATCGGGCTGCCGCCGTCCGACCAGTCGGAGTGCATGTGACAGTCGCCCCGAAGGGCCGCGCGCAGGGCGAGGGCCTCGGGGCTCGACGGTGGGCCGGCCGGGTGCGCGGCGGCCTTGTCCTCCAGCCGTTGCAAGTACGCGGGAACCTCTCCGGCCAGGGCTTCGCGGACGACCTGGGCGGTCTTGGGCCCGATGCCCTTGACCTCCTCGAGGGTGCCCGCCCCCACCCGCTCGGCGAGTTCGCCGTCCGCCATCCGTTCGAGGGCGGCGGCCGCCCCGCGGAAGGCATGGACCCGGTAGGACGGCTCCTGGGCGCGCTCCAGCAGGAAGGCGATGCGGTCCAGCGCCGCCACCGGGTCCATGTCCACCTCGTTCCGGGCGACGGCGGGGAGGGGGCCCGGCCCGTGCGGCCGGGGCCCCTCCCCGCCTGGGTTTCCTGGGTCAGGCGCCGTCGGCCGGGCCGGCCGACGGACGGTACTGCAGGGCCACCCCGGCGAGGACGGCGCCGACGGCGGCGCTCAGCACGGCCGCGACGCCCGCCCACTCCAGGGAACCGCCGACCGCGCCGGCGAACGGGTCGAACTCCACTGCTCCGCCCACCACATGGAGTGCGGCGACGCCCAGCGCGACGACCGCACCGGCCCGCCAGACCCCGGGCGTGTCCCGTACCGCCAGCAGGGCGCCGGCGGTCAGGCAGAGCAGAGTGACGGCGAGGGCGAGGAGGCCACCGGGATCACCGGCAGCGAGGCCCGCCACGTCACCGGGCACGTGCAGCGCACCGCAGAGCAGCAGCGCGAGCGCCACGGGCCAGCGCAGTACGTGGCGCAGTGCACCGCTCGCGGAGCGCGTCGGGGGCCGCGCCGGAGCAGGATCCGGGGCCCGGACCGGAGCCGGCCGGTGGGGGTCCGCGCTCCGCCCCGAGAGCGCCGGATCCGCCTCCGGGCGCCGGTACGGGGCCCGTTCGTCGCCGGTGCCCAGGATGCTGACGAGCAGCGCCACGTCCTCGATGGGCCGGCCGAGGGCGGCCGCCCGCAGGGTGATGTCCGCGTCGACGACCTCGTGCGGGGGGCTGCCCAGCAGGGTGACCATCTCACTGACGTCCTGGACGGGCCGGGACACGGCGGCCGCGCGCAGAGCGGTGTGTCCGTGGTGGGGGTGCTGCCCGGAGTCCTTGAGCAGGTTCACCAGTGCGGCGACCTCCCTGACCGGACGGCCGGTGGCCGCGGACTCCAGCACGGTGCGTATGGGCGCGGCCCCGACGCCTTCCGGCGCCGTCCGTCGCTCCTGCCCGCCGCCGCCGGCACCGGGCCGGTCGCGGCCATCGGGTGCGGGGCCGGCCGGGGCGGGGCCGGCCGGCGCAGTGTCGGCCGGCGCGGTGCCGTCGGGTGCAGGGCCGGCCGGTGCGGGTCGGTCCGGTGCGTGGCCGGCCGCCGTGGGGCCGGCCGGATCGGCGTCGTCGGGGTGGAGTGCGTCCGTGACTCCGGCAGGCGGCCGGGCGTCCGTGGTCTCGGGGAGCCCGCGCGGCTCTTCGTACTCCGTCGCGGCGAGCGTGATCGGGTCATTCATGGAAAGCTCCGTTCGCCGGCGCGCGGGTCTACACATCGCACGCCGGTCATCGTGCGTCACGGGATGCGCACGCTTTGTTACATTCAGCGCCACCTCGCGGCGCTGCGCCATTCGGGGCGGGCAAACGGGGGTCGCCCGCGGCGCCGCGCGCGGACCATCGAGGGGCCGCCGATGTCGATCTGCTCCACGCACTCGTCCGGGG